>DATBWJ010000252.1:0-2704 GCA_036514935.1 Xanthobacteraceae bacterium | reverse complement strand
CCCCCGCCAGCCCGGAAAGGCTGGCGTCGAACAGCACCAGTCCGAAGGCGGTGACGGCGAGCGCGATCGCGAACAGGACGACCGAGGGTCTGACGAAATGGATGGCCGCGGCGCCGAGCGCGACCCACCCGAACACGCCATTATGGGCGAGCGCGGCCGCCACCGTTCGGCTCAGGCACAGCCAGGTTTTGAGCCCGCTGTCGCAGGCAAGCCCGACCGGCACATTCTCGATGACGAGATAGCGCAGATAGAGCGCATAGCCGAGCGAGAGGAAGCCGATGGCGATGAGCCAGTTGGCCTGGCGTGCGGAGGGCAGAAAGCGGGCGTCGCTCACGCCCTCACTATGCCCGCCGCTTTAGCGCAGAGCCAGCCGCTGGCCCTCGAAGGCGGCCGGTTGACAGGAGAACTGCGTACCTGCGAGCGCGGCGCAGAGCTGGATCGCCTGCGCGGCATCGGTAAGCGGCCCGACGACGAGGCGAAGCTCGATCGGCCCGCCCTTGACCGGCTCGCGCAGCGCGACCAGCGGCCGCAGCCGGTCGAACAGCGGCGCATGGTTGGCCTGCAGCGTGTTCCAGCGCGCGCGCAGCCGCGCCAGCGACAGGGCCGGCCCCAGGTCGACGCCGAACTCGGTCTTGTAGGCAATCGAGTCGGGAACCTCGGCGCGCTCGCCGCCGTCGGCCCGCGGCGATGAGGGAGACACCTGCGTCGGCGCAAGCGGGGCCGGGCGCGGCACGGGCACGGCGTCCGTGCGCGGAAAATCGGAGGCATTGGCCGGTCTGGCCGCCGGCGGCGACGACAGGAGGGGGACCGGCGCGGTCGCGGGGGCGGCCGCGCCGGTGATCAACGCGGGCGCGCCCTCGTCGGGGTGCACGTAGGGGACGGGCGGCGCCACCGCCTTGATCTCGGGCCTCGCTGGGACCTCAACTCGCGCCACCTCGGCGCTCACGCCGGACCCAGGCTCGCTCGGCCCGGCCTTGGCGGCCGGGCTCGCGGCTTTGGCGTCGGACGCACGGCTCTCCGCGGCGATCCGGGAGACCGAGCCGGTCAGGTCGCCGATGCTTCGTTCGAGCGCCACGACACGCTGGGCAAACTGAGCGCGCTCGGCCGCCAGCAGGCGAACGGTGTCCGAAAGCTGGCGGACCTGCCGGTCGGCTTCCAGTGCGCGCGCGGCAAGCTGTGCCGTCACGATCTCAGGGGCCTCGCCCGGCGGAGCGGTCATGGCCGCAAGCGCCGCCGTCGCGCGCTGCGTGCCGAGTTCCGAGCGGCCGACCGAGACGGCGAGCGCCACCGCAAGCACCGCCGCCAGGCCCCAGGTGCCCAGGCGGGCGAGCGCGCGCAGGTCGACTCGTTCTCCATCCCTTGCGATGAGGGCGGCGCGCGGGGAGGATGCCATGATGTGCCCCGACGGCGAATCAGATGCTTGAAAACACTAGCAGAAGGCGGACAAATGCGCGCGCGGCAACGCGCGCAGAGGGCCGCAGCAGGCTTGGCCGATGACGCGGAGCTGTCTTTCGATCGTCCTGGCGGCCGGCGAGGGCACGCGCATGCGCTCCGCCCGGCCGAAGGCGCTGCACGCGATCGGGGGCCGGCCGCTGATCGGCCATGTCCTGGCGACGCTCGGCGAGGTGGGCGGGGCGATCGCGGTCGTCGTTGGTCCCGGGCACGAGGCGGTCGCCGCGGCGGTGCAGGCGGCGAGCCCGCGGGCGGAGATATTCGTGCAGCGCGCGCAGCGCGGCTCGGCCGATGCCGTGCTGGCCGCACGGCCGGCGATCGCGCGCTTCTATGACGATGTGCTGGTCGCCTTCGTCGACACCCCGCTGGTGCGGGCTGAAACCCTGGGCCGGCTGCGCCAGGCGCTGGCGGACGGGGCCGCGGTAGCGGTGCTCGGCTTTCGTGCTGCCGACCCGACCGGCTATGGCCGGCTGGTGACCGAGGACGCGCGATTGCTGGCGGTGCGCGAGGAAAAGGATGCCAGCGAAGCCGAGCGTGCCATTACGCTGTGCAACGGCGGGCTGATGGCGCTGCGCGGGGAGGTGGCGCTGGCGATCCTCGATGAGATCGACGATCGCAATGCCAAGGCCGAATTCTACCTGACCGACGCGGTGGCCATCGCGCGCCGGATGGGGTTGGAAGGGGTGGCGATCGAGACGCAGGAGGATGAGGTGCGCGGCATCAACACGCAAAACCAGCTCGCCGAGGCCGAGGCGATCCTGCAGGCGCGCCTGCGCAAGGCGGCGCTCGAGGCCGGCGTGAGCATGGCGGCGCCCGACACCGTCTTTCTCGCCGCCGACACCAAGCTCGGCCGCGACGTGGCGATCGAGCCCTACGTGGTGTTCGGGCCGGGGGTCGTGGTCGAGGACGGCGCGCGCATCCGCTCGTTCTCCCACATCGAAGGGGCGCATATCGGGCGCGGCGCCTCGGTCGGGCCGTTCGCACGCCTGCGGCCGGGCGCGCGGCTGGGGGCTGACGTGCGCATCGGCAATTTCGTCGAGGTCAAGGAGGCCGAGATCGCGGCCGGGGCGGCGGCCAACCATCTGAGCTACATTGGCGACGCGCGCGTGGGGGAGGGCGCCAACATCGGCGCCGGCACCATCACCTGCAACTACGACGGCGCGCGCAAGCACCACACCGAGATCGGCGCCGGCGCCTTCATCGGCTCGAACTCGGCGCTCGTCGCGCCGGTGAGCATCGGCGCGGGCGCCTA
>DATBWJ010000251.1:0-7320 GCA_036514935.1 Xanthobacteraceae bacterium | reverse complement strand
CTCGACGACTCCAAGAAGCTCACGGCGGAACGGCGCGAAGTCCTCTACGAGCGCATCTGCGCCGGCGCGGAAATCGGCCTCGCCTTCGGCTCGCCGGCGCGCATCGATCGCGACAACATCCGGCGCGCCGCGCTGTGGGCGCTCATGCGGGCGGTCGCCGCCCTGCCGGTCAGGCCGAAGCTGGTGCTGGTCGACGGCCGCGACCGCATCGAGGCGAGCTGCGCGTGCGAAGCGGTGATCGCAGGCGATGCGCTCGTCTGCTCGATCGCTGCCGCTTCGATCGTGGCCAAGGTCGTGCGCGACCGGCTGATGAGGCAGCTTGGCGCGGCCCTGCCGGGCTACGGCTTCGAACGCCACATGGGGTATTGTGTGCCCGAGCACCTGGCGGCCCTCGCCCGGCTCGGGCCGACCATCCACCATCGCCGCTCGTTTGCGCCGGTGGCCGAGGCGCTCGGTTTGCCACCGCGCTAGAACGCGGGCGGGCTGGTGTAAGCTCCTCGACCTCCGAGGCCCGCGGTAGCCGAGCGCGCAGTTCCTCATGCTCTATGTCTCCCTGATCGTCGAACTCTTGCGCTCGCACCCACGCGCGGTGTTCTGGTTGGTGACGTTGGCGCAGGCGGCGCTGTGGTGGGTCATGCCATCGCTGTTCTACGCGGCGCCGCCCGGCGACGTGGCGCTCGTTCTCGCCATCGGGCACGAGTTGCAGCTTGGCACCTTCCTCGGCCCGCCGCTCGCGTTCTGGCTCGCCGAGCTTGCCTTCAACCTCGCCGGCATGCCCGGCGTGTACCTGTTGTCGCAGATCTGCGTCGTTGTGACCTACTGGGCGGTGTTCACGCTCGGCTGCGCCGTGGTCGGCGCCGCACACGCCGCCATCGCCGTCATGCTCATGGTCGGCATCCTCGTATTCGGCGTGTCGACCCCCGAGTTCGGGCCACCCGTGCTGGCGATGGCGATTTCAGCGCTGATTTTGCTG
Source organism: Xanthobacteraceae bacterium (assembly GCA_036514935.1). Classification (GTDB taxonomy): domain Bacteria; phylum Pseudomonadota; class Alphaproteobacteria; order Rhizobiales; family Xanthobacteraceae; genus DATBWJ01. The sequence goes on along the minus strand of DATBWJ010000251.1, from coordinate 6,347 downwards.
CATTTCTGGCGCGCGATTGGCGAAGGCCGGCGTGCCTACTGGCCGCTGCTCGCCGTCGAGATCGGCTTGCTGCTGCTGACCACCTATGCCGGGCTCATCCTGCTTGGTGCGATGATCGCCTTTACAACGACCAGCCGCCGCGGGCGCGCCATGCTCGGCTCGATCGATCCGTGGCTCGCTGGAATCATTGTTGTCTTGCTGATGCTTCCACACCTGATCTGGCTCGATGCTGCCGGCAACGTGCTGCTGCCCGCGCTGCGGCGCCTGCTCAGCGCGGAGGCCTCTAGGACGAACCCGGTCGACGGCTTGCGCATCGCCGTACGCATTCTCGCGCTCCATGCCGGGCTCATCATCATGGTCGCGCTTGCAGCCGGCTGGCGGCTCAAATCGCACGAGCGGGTGCCGGTGTTCCTGCGTCCCCCGGTCGAGCGGTTCGCACGCCGATACATCTACTATTTCGCGGCCGCGCCGCTGCTGCTCGCCGCGATCATCGCCGTCATCACCGGCCAGAGCCGACCGATCGGTGGATCGGCTCCGCTCGTGGTGCTGTCGGGCCTCGCCGTGGTGGTCGCCGGCGGCGACACCATCAGGCTGCACCGGCAGCGCCTTGTCAGTTTCGCGTGGGCAATCCTGCTGGTGCTGCCGCCTGTGCTCGCGCTCTTCGCGACGGTGGCCATGCCATGGGTCATGGCCGCGGATCTCCAGGCGACGCGTCCGGCCAAGGACATGGGCCGCTATTTCTCGGAGATCTTCCTGCGGCGCACCGGCAAGCCATTGGAAATCATCGCCGGCGAGGAGGCACTGGCGGCGCTGGCCGCACTCTACGCTGCACCCCGCGCGAGCCTCTATGTCGACGCCGCGCCCGCCCATTCGCCCTGGGTGCAGGCCGACGATATCCGCCGCAAAGGCGCGCTCGTGGTGTGGAGGGCGAGCGACACGGCGGGGACGCCGCCGGCCGCCATCAGGACGCGCTTTCCTGATCTCGTCGCCGACGTGCCGCGCGCGTTCGAGCGCACGGTGCAGGGTCGCGCGCCGGTTCTGCGCGTGGGCTGGGGCATCTTGCGGCCGCAGGAGGCAGCGCCGGCCACGATGAGGTGAAATGGCCCCCAGTCGCCGTCATCGCGGGCCCCCGCAGGGGGCGTGGCGATCTCGCCGGCGGGATTGCCTCGGCGGGCTGCGCCCGCCTCGCAATGACCGCGAACGAGTCGATTTGAAGGCATCCCGCATTAGCCGTCGAGCGCCTTCCTGATGGCGAGAAAATCGCGCCAGGCAAACCGTTTCTCGAGCGGCGAGCGCAACAGGTAGGCCGGATGCAGCGTGGCGATGGCACGGATTTCGCGGCTGCCGGTGTGGAAGGCAACCCAGCGTCCGCGCGTCTTCTTGATGCCGTCCCGGAACCCGAGCAGCGCCTGCGAGGATGGTCCGCCGAGGCAAACGAGAATGTCCGGGTCGGCGAGCTCGATCTGTCGCAGGATGAATGGCAGACAGATCTGGCTCTCCTGCGGCGTCGGCGTGCGGTTGCCCGGCGGGCGCCAAGGGACGATATTGGCGATGTAGACGCTGGTGCGGTCGAGCTGGATTGCCGCCAGCATGCGGTCGAGGAGCTTGCCCGAGCGGCCCACGAATGGCAGCCCGGCCAAATCCTCGTCGCGGCCGGGCGCCTCGCCGACCAGCATCACCCGCGCGGCGGGGCTGCCGTCGGCGAACACGAGTTGCGTGGCCCCCGCCCGCAGCGTGCACCCCTGGAAGCTATCGAGCATGGCTCTGAGATCGTCGAGGCTCTTGGCGCTCTTGGCCGCCTCGCGCGCGGCCATGACCGCGGCATCGGGCGACAGCGGGGTGGCAGCAGGACTGGCCGGCCGTGACAGGGACGGCCTGGGGGGCGCCGTTCGTACCGTGCCTGGATCGGAAAAGGCTGGGTCGGGGAACGACGCGAATTCAGGCGAACCCGACGCCGCCGGGCGGCCGGAGGCAAGCGCCTGCGCGTCGATGCTCCCCGCGCGCGCTTCGCTCGCAGGCAGCCTCGCGCGCACGGCAGGCGGCACTGGGCCCGGATCAGCCAGGCGATCCACCGGCTCCTCGCCCACGAGCGCGTCGACGCCGGCCTCGCGATAGAAGGCCAGCAAGTCGCGGGCAGTTTTGGCGCGGTCTGGGGTCATGGACGCCGGTTGCAATTCGCGCATCTAACATATTTGTGCCACCTCGGCGATTGCCGCGTCGTCGTCGCCGTGGAAGAACGAGCCGGAACCGGCGCGCGCGCTGTCGGCAGGTGGCGAAGGATGGAGATCATGGCTGAAGGGGAATTGCCTGCTCGCGAGGCGATGGAGTTCGACGTGGTCGTGGTGGGTGCCGGGCCTGCCGGTCTCTCCGCGGCGATCCGCCTCAAGCAGGTCGCACCCGACCTCTCGGTGGTCGTGGTCGAGAAGGGCTCGGAGGTCGGCGCGCACATTCTCTCGGGCGCGGTCATCGATCCAATCGGCCTCGACCGGCTGCTGCCCGAGTGGCGCAACGAAGAGGCGCCGCCGCGCACGCCGGTCGCCGATGACCGCTTCTACTTCGTCACCGCCAGGCGGGCGCTGCGATTGCCGACCGTGCTGATGCCGCCGCTGCTGGGCAATCACGGCACCTTCATCGTCTCGCTCGGTGAGGTCTGCCGCTGGCTGGCGGGCAAGGCGGAAGCGCTGGGCGTCGAAATCTATCCGGGCTTCGCCGCCGCCGAGGTTCTCTTCGGCGCCCACGGCGAGGTTACGGGAATTGCCACCGGAGACATGGGCGTCGGCCGCGACGGCAAGCCGAAGTCCTCGTTCGCGCGCGGCATGGAACTGCGCGGCAAGTACACGCTTTTCGCCGAGGGCGCGCGCGGGCATCTGACGAAATCGCTGATCGCGCGGTTCGGACTCGATCGGGGGCGCGAGCCGCCGAAGTTCGGGCTGGGCCTCAAGGAGCTCTGGCAGGTCGCCTCCGACAGACATCGCCCCGGCCGCGTGCAGCACACCTTCGGCTGGCCGCTCGACAATCGCACGGGCGGCGGCTCGTTCCTCTATCACTTCGGCGACAATCTCGTGTCGGTCGGCTTCGTCGTTCATCTCAACTACGAGAACCCGTACCTGTCGCCCTACGAGGAGTTCCAGCGCTTCAAGACCCATCCGCTGGTGCGCGACACGTTCGAGGGTGGCAAGCGACTCGCTTACGGGGCGCGCGCGATCACGGAAGGCGGCTGGCAGTCGGTGCCGAAGCTTGCGTTTCGGGGCGGCGCCCTGATCGGCTGCGCCGCCGGTCTTGTCAACGTTCCGCGCATCAAGGGCACCCACAACGCCATTCTCTCCGGCATGCGCGCGGCGGAGGAGGTTGCGGCAGCGATCGCGGCCGGTCGCAGCCATGACGAGCTTTCAGGCCACGAGGAGGACTGGCGCACCTCCGATATCGGCCGCGATCTCTGGAAGGTGCGCAACGCCAAGCCGCTGTGGTCGCGGTTTGGCACGCTCGCCGGCATCGCCTTCGCCGGCCTCGACATGTGGACGAATACGTTGGGATTCTCGCTGTTCGGGACGCTCGGCCACGGCAAGCCCGACAGCGATTGCCTCAAGCCGGCGTCGCAATGCCGGCCGATCGCCTATCCCAAGCCTGACGGCAAGCTCACCTTCGATCGACTGTCGTCGGTGTTCCTGTCGAACACCAATCACGAAGAGGACCAGCCGGTCCATCTCAAGCTCGCCGACCCGGCGCTGCAAGAGCTCTCGGAACACAAAATGTTCGCCGGTCCGTCCGCCCGTTATTGTCCCGCCGGCGTGTACGAATGGGTCGAGGAGGCGCAAGGCCCACGCTTCGTCATCAACGCGCAGAACTGCGTGCACTGCAAGACCTGCGACATCAAGGACCCCAACGGCAATCTTACCTGGGTCGCGCCGGAGGGCGGCGGCGGGCCGAATTATCCGAACATGTAGAGAAAATTTGCCACTCGCCAAAATCCTGCCACGGTCGGGGCGGCAACCAGCTATCCTTGCGAGGGGGGCGCAAAAGGTCCATTGTCGCGCCGCCTGGAACCGCCGATTCCGCTAGCCAGCAGGAGCTATTAGCAGTGAAGGGGTCAATCGTCTTGCCAGGGCTCGGGGCATTCGGAATGGTGGCGGCGCTGGTGGTCGTGCCGTCGTTGGTGGCTGCACAGGTCCCGACCGCGCAGGAGCTCTCCCGCGCCACGCGCTCCGGCAACTATCTCGCCGGTCGCCAGGCGACCGTCATGCGCGATGCCGCCGCCGCCTCGGCGTATTATCGCGCGGCACTGCGCACGGACCCAAAGAATGCAGAGCTGCTCGAACTCGCCTTCTATGCCGCGCTCGCCGAAGGCGACATCGAGGACGCGGTCAAGCTCGCCGATCGCCTGCTGCAGCTCGACAAGAGCCACCGCAATGCCCGGCTCATCCTGGGCGTGCGCGCGCTCAAGCACAAGCAATACCAGGCGGCGCGCAACCACCTCTCGCAGGCCGTGCGCGGCCCGATCCTGGATCTGACGGGGACGCTGCTCCAGGCCTGGGCGATGCACGGCGCGGGCGATGCCCGTGCGGGCGTGGCGTTGATCGACCAGTTGAGCGGCCCCGACTGGTACGCGATTTTCAAGGACCTGCACGCCGGGCTCATCTTCGATCTCGCCGGCATCAAGAAGGAAGCCGGCAAGCGCTTCGAGCGCGCCTACAAGCTCGACGACAAGGCGCTGCGCGTCACGCAAGCATACGGCAGTTGGCTCTCGCGCAACGGCGCCCGAGAGCAGGCGCTGAAGGTGTTCGAGGACTTCGACCGGAGTCTGCCCAAGCACCCGCTCGTCGTCGCAGCGATCAAGGATCTCAAGCAGGGCGAGAAACTGCCACTGCTCGCGGATTCGGTCCAGCTTGGCGCCGCCGAGGCGCTCTACGGACTGGGCTCCGCGCTCGGCCGGCGCGAGGATGAGCTCAGCCTCGCCAACCGCGGGCTCGCTTATCTCCAACTTGCGCTTTATCTCGATGCAACCCATCAATTGGGGCTGTTGTCGCTCGCCGATCTCTACGAGGCGATGAAGAAGTCGCACATTGCGCTCGCGGTGTACGAGCGCGTGCCAGCCGACTCACCGCTCAAGCGCACCGCTGAAATCCAAGCCGCGGTCAATCTCGATGCGCTCGATCGCACCGAGGAGGCCAAGAAGCAGCTTGAGCGCCTGATCGCCCGTCCGGACAATTTCGAGGCGATCATGGCGCTCGGCAACATCCTGCGCGAACGCAAACAGTACGATCAGTGCGCCGAGGTCTATGGCAAGGCGATCGCGGGCATATCGAAGCCCGAGCGGCCGCACTGGACCGTGTTCTACTTCCGCGGCATCTGCCACGAGCGCGCCAAGCAGTGGCCGAAGGCCGAGGCGGATCTGAAGAAGGCGCTCGAGGTCTACCCCGATCAGCCGCACGTGCTCAACTATCTTGGCTATTCGTGGATCGATCAGGGCCTGAACCTCGACGAGGGCATGCGCATGATCAAGCGCTCGGTCGAGCAGCGGCCGGACGATGGCTACATCGTCGACTCGCTTGGCTGGGCCTATTATCGCCTCGGCGATCACGAGGAGGCGGTGAAGCACCTTGAACGCGCCGTCGAGCTCAAGCCGAACGATCCGACCATCAACGATCATCTCGGCGACGCCTATTGGAAGGTCGGGCGCACGTTGGAGGCGCGTTTCCAGTGGTCGCACGCGCGCGATCTCAAGCCCGAGCCCGAGGAGCTGGCCAAGATCAACGAAAAGCTCAAGTCAGGGCCGCCCGAGGACAAGCCGGCCTCTTCGTCCGCCGAAGTCGACAAGCCGAAGAAGCCGGGCGAGGGCGGCTGACGTGCCACGCGCCCGGGCGGCGCCGCTGACTGGGCCCGCCACTGCAGAGCTGGCTTTCGCCAAGGTCAACCTGACGCTGCGCGTCCTCGGCCGGCGCCGCGACGGCCATCATGACCTTGAAAGCCTCGTCTGCTTCGCCGCGGTCGCGGACCGCGTGAAATTTCGGCCCGGCCCGTCCCTCGAATTGGCCGCGCGCGGTCCGACGGCATCCGATGCCGGGCCGTCCGCCGACAACGCGGTGATGAAGGCGGCCCGCGCCCTTGCTGAGCGGGTCGCCGGCCTCACGCTTGGTCGCTTCGACCTCGTCAAGCGCCTGCCGGCCGGCGCCGGGTTCGGCGGCGGGTCGGCGGACGCCGGCGCGGCATTGCGGCTCTTGGCACGCGCCAACCGCCTCGATCCGCGCGACCCGCGCCTGTTCGAGGCGGCGCGCGCGACCGGGGCGGACGTGCCGGTGTGCCTCGATCCGCAGCCGCGCTGGATCGGCGGGACTGGCGACGTGCTGTCC
>DATBWJ010000250.1:0-14906 GCA_036514935.1 Xanthobacteraceae bacterium | reverse complement strand
TCCGATCTAAACCCTCCTCGATGCCGTTCGCCTTGAGCGCCGCCTTGAAGTTCTCGATGTCGGCCTTGATCGCCGCATGCCCGGTATAGCTCAGCGGCCCCACGCAGGTCGGCCGCACCACCGTCATGGCGCCGGGCCCCATGTAGACGCCGCCCTCCGGGTCGTTGTAGGCGGCCGCGAACCTGATGCGGTCGCGCCGCTTGGCGATGCCTCTGAGCACGATGCCCTGGGCGTCCGGGCGCGTGACGTCCTGCGTCGGCGTGATCCCGTTGAAGTCGAGCCCGCTGAGGCGGCCGTACACGTACATCGCCCACGCCCGGTAGTTGACGCTTTGGCCCATCGACTTGCCGAATTCGCCATCGTTGGGCACGTCGACGCCGAGCCGCTTCTGGCGGGCGACCACGTCGGCCACCGAGGAGCGCAGCAGGTCCTGGAAGCGGCGCTCGTCGCCCTTGCCTTGCTCGCGCAACCGGTTGGCTTCGATCAGATCGTCGGGGCGCGGCAGGCTGCCGGCATGGCTGGTCAAGATGCGGTCGCGGCTCATTCTCATGGCGTATCCTCCCCATGGCCTTGGATGCAGGCCATTAGCCTAGCCGAGACAACGCGCGCGTAAAGTCGCATGTGCGGGGGTCCGCGCGCGCGGTTGACCACCTGGCCAATCCTGCGATGATCGCGCCGCGGCGAGGTAAAGCGGGTGGCCGAGCCGACTGACGCCCTGACCACCCGACGGTGGGACCCGCGGCGCGCCACGGCGCGTCGAGTGGCGCTTGCGCGAACCCAACGGATAAGGAGTGTGTCATGCGACTGAGCCCGGAACGGGTGCAACAGGCCCTTGACCAGTTCGAAGCTCAGGTCATTCCCGACAGTCATCCGGCGATGGCGCAGCTCACCGAACTCTACGGTGATCACACGTTTTTCCTCGCCGTCAACGGCCTCAACATCGTCGAGCCGCTCGGCGCCAGCGAGGCCGGCGTGGAGACTGCCGCGGTCGTCAACCTTGCGAGCTGGACCGACGCAAGCGCGGTGAGCCTGCGCCTGCACGAGCCGCAGGCGACCAACGTCATCGTCGATCTCGTCTCCGAGGATCCCGACCTCGCGAGCTGACCGAGCGCAGATCGCCGGGCGAACCGGCGGCCGGCCGCGCGCGGGCAACATGAGCCGCGGCGCAAGCTAGAGCCGGATGCGTTCAAATCGAATCGTCTTCGCCGTCATTGAGAGGCGGGCGCAGCCCGCCGAAGCAGTCCACACGAGGGGACCGCCACGCCCCCTGCGGGGGCTCGCGATGACGGCGGCTGGGACGCAGCGAGCATACCTGAAATCATCCCGCCCTAGTACGAGCACTCGCTGAAGGATGATCCAGCGACTGTCGCGGAGCGGGTACTATGGCACGTCGGTGACCTTGTAGCGGATCGCTCGGAACGTCCGCGCCTCGGCGGCGGCGACCGGCTGGGCTATCTGGAAATAAAATCCGAAGCGGGCGTCGGCCGTCGGCGCCTGCCCCCGTTGATCTCTGACCTTCTGACCATTGACATGGACCGAGATCAGATTGCCCTTGAGCGTCACGCGCAGGAGATTGGACGCGCCCGGATCCTTCTTGATCCCGGGCACTTCCGCCTCGTGGATCTGAGCCCATTTGCCGGCGGTCTGACGCCACAGGCTCGCTTTGCCGGTCTGGCTGACTTGGAACAAGAAGAAGTTCTGGTAATCGACCGCCCAGAACTTCACGCCGACGGTGGGCTCGTTCTGCGCCTTGGCCGGGAATGCCGCCTCCAGGCACAGATCGCCGTCCTTGATGACGAAGGCCGAGTTCAGTTCCTTGAAGATGGTGCCCGTGGTGGAGATTTCGACGCTCAGCCCTGAGGCGCCGAACCGCATCGCCTTGTCGAGATCCCAGCCGCCGCTATCGTCCTTGAAATCGTCCTCGAAGACGACGGTCTTGCCCTCGCAGGCAAACACGTTGGTGGCGAACAGCAACGCCGGCGCAAGCACCAGCGCGACAAGGCGTTTTTTGCTCATGGCTCCCCCTCGGCGCTCCCAAAAAGATTGTCCGCTCGTGACTCTGGCTTGTCAAGAAACCGCACGGCGCGCAGCCCACAAGGCTGCTGGCGCGCAGACGTTGGCGAGACGACCGGCCCGTTCGGTTGAATGATCGAGGCGGCACGGCGCTGCGCGCCTTGCCCGCCGTGCGCTTGCCGGCGCGCGTTGGCTCAGAGCTTGCCGAGATCGATTTTGGAGTAGACCTCGCGAATGAGAACTTCGGTGAACTTGTCGACGTCTCGACCGATGTCCTTCGAAAGCGCGCGCCACCGCGGGACCAACTGCTCGTACTTGTCTCCGATGGCACCGGGGTTCTTGACGCCGAACTGCACGCCGGTAGCAGTGTTCCTCTCGTGCTCGATCTTCTTGTAGGTCGCCACCACGGCTTCCCAGTCCTTGCCGTCGGTCTGCAAAAGCTGGGCGCCCTTCTCCTTGACCGCCCATTTCAGGCTTTCCTCGTTGGATTCGAGGAACATCCCGATGGAGACCTTGGCGGCCGCCCAGGCGGCGTACTTCATGTGGATGCGCTTCTGCTCCGGCGTGAACTTGTTCCAGGCGTTGCGGTTCAACATGAAACCGATGGCGGGCCCCGAGATTCCGAGGGGATGGTCCAGCACGTATTTGGCGAAATCCGCGTAGCCGACGGTCCGCAGCCAATCGGCGACGCCAAGCTGGCAGTCAATGCCGCCGCGCTGAATGAGGCTGAGCCCCTCGACCAGCGTCGCGCTCACCGGAACGCCGCCCGCCACCTTGATCATCTCGACGTATCCACCGGTCACGCGAACGCGTTTGCCTTTCATTTCGGCGACGGTCCGAACCGGCTCGCGACACGCGAGCACGTAGGATGAACTGTCCCACGTGGCGAGGGGGACCGCATCCATTCGTTTGAATTCCTCGATGCACGACGGGCAGTTCAGATAAAACGTCTCGCTCGCCGCGCCGGTCGCCGCGACCACGTCGTTATGTCCGAACAGCAGGGTACTGTAGATCAAGTAGAGCGACGGCACGATGTTTGGGACGTATGTGGCGATACCGATCCCGGCCTGCATCACGTTGTCGCGTACCGCGCCGAAGGTCGCCTTGCCGTCGGCGAGCTGGCCGCCGGCAACCAGCTTCCATTTGATCGCGCCGTTGGTCTCCTTTTCGATGTTCTTGAACACTTCCGGAAAGACGACGGCGTTCTCGTACACGCGTGGCGGCGTCCAGGCGCCGTAGACAAGCTCCATTTGCGCGGAGGCGGTTCCGCTGCCCGCGAGCGCTGTGGCAAGCGCGACGACCGACACTGACAATCTGCGAATTGCTTCCATAACGCGCCCCCGGCTTGGCTCTGGTGTTCATTCCCGATTGATCGTGGCCATCGTATTCGGGAGGCCACCGGAGTCAAGGAAGTGTCCGCGATCAATACATTTGAAACGGCGAATTTGAAACGGCGAAATTTCCCGGCTGGTGAGACCTATTCGGCGGCCTGCGAGGCCCGCGGCGCAGGCGTGGCCTTGCTGCGCGCGCGCCGCACGCGCCGGAAATCGCGCGCGAGCAACGCTGCCGCAAGCGCAATGCCGAGATAGGTGCTGGCGCCGTGGCCCGGCAACAGGCTGGCCGGCACCAGCAAGACCAGGCCGGTGACGACATAGGCCGAGCGCGCCAGCCAGCCGATCGGCAGGAACGAATAGCCGGCAAGACCCATCGATGCGATCCATACCCCCGCGATCGCGGTTCCGACGTCGTGCACAAGCTCCAGCGGCGTGCCCTGCAGCAGCAGGCTCGGCTCGAACACAAACAGAAACGGCACCACGAATGCCGACCAGCCGAACCGCGTGGCGGTGAGGCCGGTGATCATCGGGTCGGCGCGGGCAAGATTGGCCGCGGCAAAGGCGGCAATGCAAACCGGCGGGGTGATAAACGACAGCATCGCGAGGTAGAGCACGAACATGTGCGCCGCCATCGGGTTGATGCCGGTCTCGACCATCGCCGGGGCAATCAGGGTCGCCACCAGGATGTAGACCGCAATGGTGGGCATCCCCATGCCGAGCACGAAGCAGACCGCCCCGGCGAGCAGCAAGAGCAGCAGCAGATGGCCGCTGCCCATGTTCACCAGCATCAGCGTGAGCGCGAAGCCGAGCCCGGACTGGTTGAGGATGCCGATGATGAGCCCGACCGCGGCGCCGATCATCACCAGATCGAGCACGAGAACGCCGGTGCGCGCGATCGCGTCGAAGATGTCGCGCCAGCCCATGCGGGTGCCGCGGTAGCCGAGGACGAGCCCGATCACGATCAACGTGCCGGCCGAATAAAGCGCGGCCTCCTCCGGCAGCAGGTTCATCCAGAACATGCCGTAGATCAGGACGAAGAACGGAACAGCAAAGACCCCGCCGCTGCGCAGGACGGGGATGAGGCGCGGAATGAGCTCTCTTGGAACCGGCGCGATGCCGGCGCGGGCGGCCTCCAGGTCGGCCTGAATGAACAGCGAGACGTAGTACAGCACCGAGGGCACGATCGCCGCGATCACCACCTGGGTGTAGGGCACGTCGAGATACTCGGCCATGATGAACGCGACCGCGCCCATCACCGGCGGCATGAGCTGCCCGCCAGTGGAGGCCACCGCCTCGATCGCCGCCGCCATGTGCGGCCGGTAGCCGGCCCGCCGCATCAGCGGGATGGTCACGACCCCGGTCGACAGCACGTTTGACACCGCACTGCCCGAGATGGTGCCGAACAGGCTCGATGCGACCACGGCGATCTTGGCCGAGCCGCCGCGCGTGCGCCCCATGATCGCGGAAGATAGCTCGGTGAAGAACGTCGACCCGCCCGAGCGGAACAAGAGCGCGCCGAACAAGAGGAAGGCGATGACGACGGTGGTCACTACCTTCATCGGTGCGCCCACCAGCGAGTTGGTATCGAAGGTGAGGTAGGTCACGAGCTGGCCCGGCGCGATCGGTCGGCCCTGGAGCTGGCCGGGCACGAACTGGCCGATCATCCCGAAGGCGATGAAAAATATCAGCACGCCGAGCAGGATCGGCCCGGCGGTGCGCCGCAGGCCTTCGGCGGTGAGCAGCATGATGATGGTGCCGGTGATCAGCGCTTCGGGAGGCTCTTGGGACACGATGTCGGCGATCTGCGGGTAGCGGACGGCGAGCCAGCCGCAACTCGCCGTCCCGGCCACCGCGCACAGCCAGTCGTACCACGGCACCGGCGCCGCGCGCGGCTTGCGGTCGGCGCCGAGATGCAGGAAGACGAGGAGGAACGCGCCGCCCAGCATGCCGAACAGGTATTGCTCGGTGTAGAGCAAGAGGCCGAGCGCGCGGTCGAGATCCAGCGAGCGAATGACGCCGGCGCCGGCGAGCAGGAAGGCGCCGGCGACGATGATGACGCGGATCGCGCCCGGCGCGCGGCTGATGGGAGCGTCGCTGATTTCCAGCGATTGTTCGTCGTGCGTCTCGGTCATGCGGCGACCCGCGCGCCCGACAGCGAGCCTGTTGGGGCGCGCAAGCCGAGCGTGGCGCTACTTGCTCAGCGCGACGCCCGCCTCCTTGTAGTATTTGATCGCGGCGGGATGATACGGCAGTCCCTCGTAGTCCGTGTACATCTTCGCCGGCGCGAAATCGCGCAAGATCGGCGTCACCGCGGCGAGCTTGTCCTTGCCTTCGTGCATGGCCTTCACGGTCTTGTACACAATGTCGTCCTTGGTCTGTGTGGAGGCCACCAGGATGACGTCATAGGACATGATCGGGGTTGTGACGTCGGCCCCCGGGAGCGCACCCGCCTTGATCTCGTACACGTAGGCGTCGAAATGGGGCACGTGTTTCTTCATGCGGGCGATCGCCTCCGGCGAGGTGTCGATCGGCAGGATACGCAGCCCACCGACCTGCGCGTCGGTCTGCTTTAGGCGGGCGGCCCCGAGCGCCATCATCGCGCTGTCGCACTTACCCTGGCTGAAGTCCTCGGCGCCGCGGGTGGTGCTGGGCACCGGCCGCCCCTTGACGTCGTCGTAGGTCAACCCCGCGTTGGCGAGCAGGGCCGTAGCCACCTTGACTTGGGCCTTCTGGGCCGTGAAGCCGGCCGGGTAGCATTTGCCCTTGAGGTCGGCCGCGGTGCGGATGCCGGAATCCTTGCGCACGATGATGCCGAGGTTGAGTGGAAACAACCTCGTTACGATCCTAATATTTCCAAGCTTGCTGCCCTCGTAGATGTCGACGCCGTTGAGGGCCGCATACGCGATGTCGCCGTTGGCGATGTTGAAGTCGACGCTGCCTTGATTGAGCGGCGCCATGGCTACTTCGTTAGCTGTGTACGGCACCGCGCGGGTCTGCAGGCCGCTGGCCTCGTTGACGACTTTTGCGATGGCGGAACCGGTCGCGTGTGTCGGCGTGCCCTGCGGGCCGGTGGCAAAGCCGACCGTCTGCGCGTGGGCGGCGCCGGCCGTCAGCACGGCCATCGTCATGACTGCGAAGAATCCGAGTTGGCGCATGATTGTTCCTCCCGTCATTTGCGTGGGCCGGCGCGCGCTTGTCCCGCGAGCGGCGCCGACGTTTCATACCGCGGGCGACCAATACCGAGTTCCGTCAGTCACCCAACGGCGCGTAAAGAGCCTCCCACCGCGGCAGCCCCACCCTTCTGTCTTCGGGTCCGCCTTTGACGGCCGCCTCACGATGACGGAGAACGCTCAACCTCGCCGCTGCTGTACGAGGCAGTGGTTGAATAATCTAGTTCGAAACATTCGGCGTGACAATCAGTTCTCTGCGCGGATTAGTTCTCCGCGCGGATCGACCCGCGTGCGAGCGACTTGCAATTCGCGCCTGGCGCGCCCAGACATCCGCGCCCGGGTCAGGACACGCGTGCAGGCGGGATCGGCGCGGGCGCCGCGACGCGCGTGAACGACGCCCCGGAGGGCGTGCAGGAGGCAACGGCGCCGCAGTCGCGCTAGAACGTGCCGGGCCGCCGATATCCCGGACCGACCGTGGGCCGCACGTAGCCCCCCGCGCTCGGCCGCACGTAGCCCGCTCCGACGCGCGGGCGCGCGTAGCCCCACGCCGTCACCCGCCGGGTGTAGCCGATCACCGGAGCGCGGTAGATCGGCCGCCCGTAGCCGACGACCGGAGCGCGATAGACCCGCGCGCGGCTCACGCAACCGGGGTTGAAATAGCCGCAGCGGCGCGTGTTGTAGTCCATCTGGCGGAAGATGCGCCCGCCGGTGCCGCCGGCCGTGCCGAAGCAGCGATATCCCATGCCGGCATAAAAGCCGCAGCGCATGCGCTGCGCCTCCGCCGGCTCGCTCTGGACGGCAAGGGCGATGAGACCGCCCGCGATCAGGATGCCGACCCGCTTCCACATGATGCTGCTCCTCGCTGACTTTCCCGTCCGCATGCCGCAGGTACTGATCGAGCATCACCGCCGGCAATACAACAGCGTGTTAATGCGGAGCGCGCACCGCCGCCGCCGCTTCGGCAACGCTCACGCCGCCTCACTCGATTGCCTCGCATTTGATGCAAATTTGCATCCGAATGCTCGCGCTCATGAGCTTGGCGCTTGCAGCCCCGGGGCTTCGGCGCGCTCCGCGTGTCGCGATGACAGGAGTTTATGGCGCTGCGCTAATTTGATCGCGCCTGCAGGGCGGGTTGAGCGCAACGAAACCCATCCTATGGGGTGGGCAATGTTGTCATTGCGAGGCGGCCGAAGGCCGCCGAAGCAATCCCGCGAGGTCTTCGACAAAGATTGCTTTGCTTCGCTCACAATGACGCGCCACTATTTCGCGACGCCTCGCGATGGGCTTCGCTGCGCTCGACCCGTCCTTACGCGCTCTCGCCTTGGCATGTTATCATTCAACCTATTGCGTTCGACACATCCTACGGGCTGGGGAATCCCGGCTGAAAGGAAGAGCTTGTCATGGGTGACACATATCCTAAGTTCACGGCGGCCGCCGTGCATGCCGCGTCGGTCTTCCTCGACCGCGATGGCTCCATCGACAAGACCTGCCGGCTGATTGCGGAGGCTGCCGCACAGGGCGCCAAGCTGATCGTATTCCCCGAGGCCTTCGTTCCCGGCTATCCATTCTGGATCTGGACACACACACCCGTGCGCGGCGCTCCTCTGTTTCACGAGTTTTTCTCAAACAGCGTCACTGTCGGCAGCCCCGAAACCGCGCGTATCGGTGCCGCCGCGCGGCAAGCCGGCGCCTTCGTGGTCGTTGGCATTTCGGAGCGCGACGGCGGGACGCTCTACAACACACTGCTGTATTTCGACGATCACGGCGACATCATCGGCCGCCACCGCAAGCTGCAGCCCACCCATGTCGAGCGCACCGTCTGGGGCCGCGGCGACGGAGCAGGCTTGAAAGTGCATGACACGCCGTATGGCCGTATCGGCGGGCTGATCTGCTGGGAACACACGATGGATCTTGCGCGCTATGCGCTGATCACCCAGGGCGAGCAGATTCACATCGCTGCATGGCCGGGAATTTCAGCCGTGACGCACGATCCCAATTCCGGATTCTTCGATGACGTCACCTCCGCGGCGGCGCGACATCATGCGCTTGCGGCGCAGAGTTTCGTCATCAATGTCCAGTCGCGCGTCGATGAAGAGGTGGTCCGCAAGCTCGATCTGGTCGGACGAGAGGACATGATCCGGACCGGCGGCGGCTGGAGTGCGATCATCGCGCCGAACGGCCGGATCATCGCCGGCCCCAACCGGGACGAGGAAAAGATCCTCTATGCGGAGATCGACCTGTCGCTGATCGTCTACGTCAAATACGTCTGCGACTCCTCGGGTCACTATGCCCGGCCGGACGTGCTTCGCCTGCTGGCCAATTACGAACCGCAATCCGTCGCAATCGAGGCGGGCAATTTTCAGCGGCAGTTCCGCGCCGTGGCGGAGCACGGACCGGCGATATTGCCCGGCCAGACGCAAGCGGAGATTGCCGCACCGGAGTCCGCGCCGCCCCGCCAGCTCGCCGCGCCTGAAAACCACCGCGGCTTTCGCAAGGACAGCTAGACCAAGCACGCCGGCACGCGCGTCGGCATTGACGCGGGCTGCGCCAACGCCCACCCTTGCCCGCATTCGTCGGGCGCGAGGGGAGGACAACATGCTCCTTGGTGCTTGCGGTTGCAGCACGGGTCATTCCCTGCTGTCGAGCGTGGCGCCGCTGTGCGCCGGCGGCGCCGGCTTCGTCGCCGCGATGGTCGGGGCGATGGTGGCGGCGGCGAAGACAGCGCCGGCGCAGCCGCTCGGCCGTTATGTGCCCGAGGTCGACCGGCTCGCCGTGCGCATCGTCACCGACAACGTCGTGATGCAGTTCGTCCCGACCGAGACCCGCAACGGCATCGCCATCGAGCGGCGCACCAGCGGCAACCTGCGCCCCGATGCGCCGCCGCGCCACGCGCTCAACGGTGAATGGGGGCTCGCCATGCACGCGCAATCGAAGCGCGGCGGCGAGGAGCGCAACGTGCTGATCGATTTCGGCTACACGCCGGAAGTGCTCAGCAACAACATGGCGATCCTCGGCGTCGAGCCGGCGACGCTCGATGCGCTGGTGCTCAGCCACGGCCACTACGATCATTTCGGCGGGATGGTGGGGTTTCTGGCGGCCAACAGGGGCAGGCTCAAGCTGAATCTGCCGTTGTTCGTCGGCGGGGAGGACGCCTTCTGCATCCGGCGCACTCCCGCCGGCCAGTTCGGCGCCCTCGACCGCCGGGCGATTCTCGACGCCGACCTTGTGCTGATGATGTCGGAGGGGCCCACGATCGTGGCCGATCACGCCTTCACCACCGGCCGCATTGCGCAGCGCTCGTTCGAAAAGCCGCTGCAGCCGACCCAGGAGATCGTCGGCATTTTCGACGGCTTCGGCTGCTTTCCCGACAGGATGCCGCCGGGAAAGAACGTCGGCGGCTACATCCCCGACGATTTCGATCACGAGATCGCGACGAGCTATCTGGTCAAGGGCCGCGGCCTGGTGGTGCTGTCCTCGTGCAGCCATCGCGGCGTGATCAATGCGGTGCGCCAGGCGCAGGAGGCCGCGGGCGTGGAGAAGGTGCATGCGGTGATCGGCGGCTTCCACATCGTGCCGCCGCTCGGCGACGACTACATCCGCGACACCATCGCGGCGTTCGAGGAGATCGAGCCCGACTTCATCGTGCCGGCGCACTGCACCGGCGACCGCTTCTACGATCTTGCGCGCGCGGCGCTCGGCGACAAGGTGATCCACTCGGCGGTGGGCACCCGCTTCGTGTTCGGGGAGTGAGAAGGCGCGGCCCGCCCTCATGAGGCGTTGCGCCGTCGCTTGCTGCGCGCGTGACCCGGCCCGGCCGCACTGCTCCCTGTGAAACGGGAGCCGGTCTCTCAACATGTCGATGGCCCGAAAATCCGGGGCAGGTCAGTACACTTGTCAACTATGTCATGGACAAGCTGATTGTCATCCTGCACACTGCCAGGTGCTCGAAGCCCGGCGTCTGAGAGGCGGTCAGGGGGCACCGGTCCGAAATGACGAGAGCAAGAGCGCGCAACGAAAAAATCAACAGCACGGGCAGCCCCGATCGCCGCAACCCGGATCGCAAGCACGCGCTCGCCTGTGAGCGCCAAATCAGCCCTCCGCCGCCACGGCGGGGTCGTTCAGCAGGCTGCCGGAAAGGACTGCCATGCCAGCCATCAATCCAACCGACCTCCCGGTTCCGCAACTTGATTTCGTCTTTCAAATCAAGGTCTACTTCGAAGAACGTCACTGGTTCGACGGACCGAACGGGCGCCGCAGCTACGTTCCCGTCGTCCGCGGCACGGTCGAAGGACCGCGCCTGAACGGCAAGGTGGTGCCGCGCAGCGGCGCTGATTTTGCGCTGAGCGGCGCGCTCAATGCCCACTACATGTTGGAGGCCGATGACGGCACGCTGATCTACCTCAACAACCGCGGCTACCTGTTTCGGACCGACGGCAGCAAGGATTTTGCATCCAAGGCGCCGCCGGGCGTCGAATACTATTTCCGTCTCGTGCCCGTGTTCGATACCAAAATTGGTCCACACGATTGGCTGACGCGAACGGTGATCATCGGCATCGGCGAGCGATTCGCAGAGCCCGATCACACGCGCTTTACCTACTACGCCTTGAAGTAGGGCCGGCGACCACCGAGCGCGGGGGCTTTCGGTCGGCATCACCGCATGTGCGAGCGTTGGGGGCGCCCGGATGAGTGAAGAAAGCTTTGACTACATCGTCGTCGGTGCCGGGTCCGGCGGCTGCGTCGTCGCCACGCGGCTGGTGGAACGTGGCGCGCGGGTTGTGCTTCTCGAGGAGGGGCGCAACGACAATGACCCGTTCATTCACATGCCGGGCGCCTTCATCAAAGTTTTGGCGACCGACCGCGCGCGCGTCTACGAATCCACGCCGCAGAAACATGCCGGCAACCGACCTTTGGCGGTGCCCGTCGGCCGCACCGTGGGGGGCGGCAGCTCGGTCAACGCCATGGTCTACATGCGAGGGCAGCCGGAGGACTATGATCGCTGGCGCGCGCTCGGCAATGCCGGATGGGGCTGGAACGATGTGCTGCCGTATTTTCTCAAGGCCGAGAACAACGAGCGGCTCGCAGGCCCCTATCACGGCAATGAAGGTCCGCTATACGTCAGCGACCCACGATACAGGCATCCCTTGAGCCTTGCCTTCGTGCGGGCGGCCCAGGAGATCGGCACGCCCTATAACGACGACTTCAATGCCAAGACACAGCTCGGCGTCGGCTTTTATCAGTCGACCACGTTCGACGGCCGGCGCGGAAGCGTCGCCTCGACCTACTTGCGTCGCGTGCGCACCAGCCCGAAGCTGACCCTGCGCACGTCGGCGCGCGCGGTGAAAGTCGTATTCAATCAATCCAAGGCGAGCGGCGTCGTCTACAAGGATCGAAGCGGCGAGCATGTGGCATCCGCGGCGCATGGGGTCGTGCTCGCTGCCGGCGCCTTCAGCACGCCAAAGATTCTGATGTTGTCGGGTGTCGGACCGGGCGGGCATCTGCGGGAACTCGGCATTGCGATCACGCAGGACCTGCCCGGCGTCGGACAGAATTTTCAGGACCACCTCGACATCTGCGTGCCGGGCACCAGCACGAGCTACACGAGCCTGCTGGGCCAGGACAAAGGGTTGAACGCCGTGCGCCATGGCCTTGAATGGCTGCTGTTCAAGTCAGGAATGCTCACGTCGACGGTGGTGGAATGCGGCGCCTTCTTCGACAGCGACGGCGACGGCCGTGCGGATGTGCAGATGAATGTGCTGCCGCTGATCGATCCCAACATCGTCAGGACCACCGAGTTCGGCCACGGGCTCACCCTCAACCCGAGCTTCCTGCGCCCAAGATCGCGCGGCACCGTCCACCTGCGCAGCCCCAATCCCGACGATCCGATCGTTTTCGATCCCCACTACCTGGAAGCGCCCGAGGACCTGCAGATCCTGATCAACGGCGTGCGCATTGCGCAAAAAATCCTGCAAGCGCCGGTGATGCGGCGGCTCGGCATCAAGGAAGTGCTGCCGGGCGCGGGCGCGGACGACGACGCGGTCGCCGAGCACATCCGATCCTATACGAAGACGGTGTTCCACCCAACGTGCACCTGCCGCATGGGCACCGACGCGATGGCGGTCGTCGATCCGCAGCTCAAGGTGCGGGGACTCGAAGGCCTGTGGATCGCGGATGCATCGGTGATGCCGGAACTCATCAGCGGCAACACCAATGCGCCGACCATCATGATCGGCGAGCGCGCGGCGGAGTTCATCGGTCATTGATTTCTGACAAGCGTGGCGCCGTAGTCCGCATGACGCGCAGCGACATCGGGGAACGTATGGCTGCCCCGGATGGCGCGACGCGCCGTCCGGGCTACGCTCATGATCCGCGTCAGTGACGCGAGCCCATGCGATAGGCTTTCAGGATCGCGTAGACCGCCTCGTTGGCCGGCGTCGGCACGCCGAGCGCGCGGCCGAGCGAGACCACCTTGCCGGCGAGCCAGTCGAGTTCGAGCCGGTTGCCGGCTTCGAGATCGTTCGCCATCGACGCCTTCATCGTCGGCGGAAAAACCTCGATCGCGCGCGCGATCTCCCGCGCGAAGTCAGGCGCGAACGCGATGCCGGCGGCCTTGGCGACGGCGGTCGCCTCGCCCGTCAGCTTGAACAGCAGGGCGCGCATGTCGGGGTCGGCGCGGATCACCCCCATGGTCTGGCGCGTGCTCGCGGTGATGCCGGAGGTTCCCGCCAGCAGCACGAACTTCTTCCACAATTCGAGCTGCATCTCGTCGGACAGCGTGATGTCGATGCCGGCGGCCCGCATGTCCTTGACGTAGCCGGCGAGCGTCGGGTCGGCGCGCCCGTCCACGCGCCCACAGCGGATGACGGCATACGGCCCGGTGTGACGGATTAAGCCCGGCGCCGCGATCATCGTGACGAGATAGGTGGTGCCGCCGACGACGGCGTCCGCGCCGAGGATTGCCGTCAAACGCTCGACGCTGTCGATGCCGTTCTGCAGCGTGATGACGCGCGTGTGCGGCCGCACCAGCGGCTTGAGCGGCTCGGCGGCGCGCTCGGTGTCCCACAGCTTGACGGCAAACAGGACGACATCGACGGGCGCGACGCTCGCCGGGTCATCCGTGGCCTTGACCTCGTTGAGATGAATGTCGCCGAGGCCGCTCTCGACCCTCAGGCCGTTGCGGCGGATGGCGTCGAGATGCGCGCCGCGCGCAAAGAACGTCACGTCATGGCCGGCCGCGGCAAGCCGCGCCCCGAAATAGCCGCCGACGGCACCCGCCGCCATCACTGCCACGCGCATGCGAATTCCCGCTGGGCCAGAGCAAGGGCGCTTAACCCGCGGTGGCTTACGCAAGCGGCGAGCAAAAGGAAAGGGGTCCCGGCTTGCAGCACCCTAGCCGCGCCGGCTCCGGCCAAAATAGTCAGCGCGATTGGGTTCGACCAGTGTTACAAATTCAGAACCGTGGGCACGTTTGGCGTGCCCTCCCACGCTTGCTGCGGCTCACACATCCATGACGCTCAAGTTTCATCATATCCATCTCAAGGCCCGCGACCCCGACACGACTGCCGCGTGGTACGGTCGCGCCTTCGGCTTCACGGTCGCAAGCTCGGTCGTCCGCCCGGCCGGCGACACGTTCATCACCTGCACGACGGCCGACGGCGTGACCGTGATGATCTCCGGCCTGAAGACCGGCGAAGACCTCCCCGCCGGCAGCGCGAAGCCGCATCTTGGGCTGGAACATTTCGCGGTCGAGAGCGAGGATTTTGACCGCGACCTCGCCCGCCTGACATCGCTCGGCGCCGCTTTGCTCGACGGCCCGCACCAGACGCCGACCGGAATCCGCTTCGCCTTCATCGCGGGACCGGACGATGTGCGCATCGAGCTGATGTATTTTCCGAAAGGATGAGGGTGGGGGTCGGCGCCGTAGCCCGGATGGAGCGAAAGCGACATCCGGGAGCGGCATCGCTTGCCCCGGATTACGCGAGGCGCAATCCGGGCTACGATTGCTACGCCTGCTTGACGCGGTTACGTAAGTTACGTATATAGGCTCGATGCACGCCGTTTGCGAAACCCACGCATTCCGCCGTGCTGCCGCGCGCTGCGCGTATGACCGAGGATGATGTCTCCGCGCTGGTTGACTATCTTGCCGGCCATCCGACTGCGGGCGATGCGATCCGGGAACTGGCGGATGCCGCAAGCTCCGCTGGGTCGGCCGCGGCAAAGGCAAGTCGGGCGGTTATCGCACCATCACGTTTTATACCAAACGTCGTTGACCGTGACCTCTCCGCTTCGTCATGGCCGGGCTTGTCCCGGCCATCCACGTCTTTGATTCAACTCGGATTGCAAGCCCTGGATGCCCGGCACAAGGCCGGGCATGACGAGTCAGTAATTCCGA
>DATBWJ010000249.1:0-2302 GCA_036514935.1 Xanthobacteraceae bacterium | reverse complement strand
CTGTTTCTCAAGGACATCTGGCCGCAGGCCAAGGTCATCGCCTATGCCGAGTTCTACTACCACGGCCAGGGCGCCGACGTCGGCTTCGATCCGGAATTCGGAGACTCCGACCTCGCCAACCGCATGCGGGTGCGCGCCAAGAACGCCGGCATCGCCCTGGCAGTGGCCGAGGCCGATGGCGCCGTCACGCCGACGGAATGGCAACGGTCCTCCTATCCGCAAAGCCTGCGCCCGCAGATCGTCGTCATCCATGACGGCATCGACACCGGCGATGCCAGCCCGAAGAGCGACGAACGGCTGCGCATTCCCAATGGGCCTTCGCTGCGAACGGGCGAGGAGGTCGTCACCTACGTGAACCGCCATCTCGAGCCCATGCGCGGCATCCACGTTTTTCTGCGGGCGCTGCCCGATATCCTGGCGGCGCGCCCGCATGCGCACGCGGTCATCATGGGCTCGGACCAAGGCAAGGGCTACGGTGGGAGGGCTGCCGGCGGCAGGTCGTGGAAAGAGCTCATGCTCGACGAGCTTGGCGCGCGGCTCGATACTTCGCGCGTTCACTGGCTGGGACGGGTCGACCGCAGCATCTTCCTGAAGGCGCTGGCGGTGTCGCGCGTGCACGTCTATCTGACGTACCCGTTTGTCCTGTCGTGGTCGATGCTCGAGGCGATGAGCGCCGGCTGTCTCCTCGTTGCCTCCGACACGCCGCCGGTGCGCGAAGTGGTGGAGGACGGGCGCAACGGGTTGTTGGTCGATTTCTTTGATCCAAAAACGCTTGCACACAAGGTGATCGATTGCCTTGCCCAGCCGCACGAGGCGTTCTCCGCGCTTCGCGCGGCGGCGCGGCAGACCGTGATCGAGCGCTATGACCGTCGCGCGTGCGTGGCGCGGCTCGTCACCTACATCGAGGACGTGGCGCAGCGCTGACGCCGCGCGACAGCAGGATGATTTCAGGCATGCTCACGGCGTCCCACATGCCGTCATCGCGAGCCCCCGCAGGGGGCGTGGCGATCCCCTCTTGGTGTAGATTGCTTGGGCGGGCTGCGCCCGCCTCGCAATGACCGTGAACGAGTCGACTCAAATTCAACCCAGGCTACTTCCACTCCCGCACGTCGACGAAATGGCCGGCGATCGCCGCTGCCGCCGCCATGGCGGGCGAGACCAGGTGGGTGCGGCCCTTGTAGCCCTGGCGGCCCTCGAAGTTGCGGTTCGACGTCGAGGCGCACCGTTCCCCCGGCGCGAGCTTGTCTGGATTCATGGCGAGGCACATCGAGCAGCCCGGCTCGCGCCATTCGAAGCCGGCCTTGAGGAAAATCCGGTCGAGCCCCTCCGCTTCCGCCTGCGCCTTCACCAGGCCCGAGCCCGGCACGATCATGGCCTTGAGGCGGGCATTGACCGCCTTGCCGTCGACAATGCGCGCAACCTCGCGCAGGTCCTCGATGCGCGCATTGGTGCACGAGCCGATGAACACGCGGTCGAGCGCGATATCGGTAATCTTCTCGCCCCCCTTGAGCCCCATGTAGGCAAGCGCATTCTCCGCCGCCTTGCGCTTGCGCTCCTCGGCGATTTCCGAAGGCACCGGTACGCGCCCGGTCACCGCAACAACCTGCTCGGGGCTCGTGCCCCATGTGACGAGCGGCGGCAGGCGGGCGGCGTCGAGCCTGACCACGGCGTCGAAATGGGCGCCCTCCTCGGAGTGCAGCGTCTCCCAGTAGCGCATGGCCGCGTCCCACGCCTGTGCCTTGGGGCTCCTGGGCCGGTCCTTGAGGTAGGCGAAGGTCTTCTCGTCGGGCGCCACCATGCCCGCGCGCGCGCCGGCTTCGATGGACATGTTGCACATGGTCATGCGGCCTTCCATCGAGAGCGCGCGCACGGCCTCGCCGGCATACTCGATGGCATGACCGGTGCCCCCAGCGGTGCCGATTCCGCCGATGACGGCAAGGATCAAGTCTTTGGCCGTCACCCCGGCCGGGATCCGGCCGTCGATCTCAACCCGCATGTTCTTGGATTTGGTCTGGATCAGCGTTTGGGTGGCGAGCACGTGCTCGACTTCCGAGGTGCCGATGCCATAGGCAAGCGCGCCGAAGGCCCCGTGCGTCGCGGTGTGGCTGTCGCCGCACACGATGGTGGTGCCGGGCAGGGTGAAGCCCTGTTCGGGGCCGATGATGTGCACGATGCCCTGCCGGTGGTCGTGTTCGTCAAAATACTCGATCCCGAACAGCTTGGCGTTGTCCGCGAGATAGGCGATCTGCGCGGCGCTCTCGGGGTCGGGGTTGGGCCGGCTGCGGTCGGTGGTCGGCACGTT
>DATBWJ010000248.1:0-8498 GCA_036514935.1 Xanthobacteraceae bacterium | reverse complement strand
AACAGCCATTCGGCACGGGCGAGCCCCAGCCCTACCTGCCGCGCGACGCGCAATTCTTCCCGCCGCGCGAGGGTCAGCATGGCGGCCGCCCGCAACCGGGCACGCCGGCCCATCGCGAGGACGACCGCGACGTCGATCGTCTGCCGTCCTTCATCACCGGGGGCCAGCCGCAAGCCTCCGCCTCACCCTCGCCGCCGGGAAACGGCCACGACTCCCCCGAGCGCCAGGGTGATCGCTTCCCGCTGCATCGGCGCCGCCGACGTTTCCGCGGCCCGCGCAGCGACATGCCCGGCAGCCAGGGGACGGGCGAGGCGGACGACGGCTCGCATTCCTCCTCCGGCGAGTGAGCGCCGACCTCCCCCGCTCGCGCGCGGGGAAGGGGCGAGCGCCGGCACGAGCTGCCGTTTCTCGCGGCGGGCCGGAACCACCCGGTAGACCTGCTTGGTCGCCTCCACCAGATGCACCCCCGCGAACGGCGCTGAAATCGTCGCCCCCGTCCGCTCCCATGCCACCGCCGAGCGCAGGAACCAGCCGCGCGCGATCGGCGGCACGTACAGCGCCTCGGCCCATGACGTCGGCGTGAACCAGCTATCGCGCAGCAGGCTGACGATCTGCGGGCGCGAATAGGGCCGTCCCTGGCCGAATGGCGTGGTGTCGATGCGCGCCCACAGGCCGCGCCGGTTCGGCACCACCGCGAGCAGCCGCCCGCCGGCGTTGAGCACGCGCCAGGCCTCGCGCAGGAGCGAGGAAGGATCGTGGGAGACCTCTAGCGCATGCACCAGCAGCACGCGGTCCATGGCTGAATCCGATAGCGGCATGTCGAGATCGTCGACCAGGCAGGTCAGGGTCGGCCGCTCGGTCGGCCATTTCACCACGCCCTGGGCGGCCGGCATGAACGCGAGGCAGCGTTCCGCCTCCTCGCGAAACAAGCCGAGGTAGGGGATGGCATAGCCGACGCCGAGCACGCGCTGGCCGTGGACGGTGCTCCATAGCCCGCGGATCCCCCGGCCGATGAAGCGCCGGGCGACCTTGCCGAGCCGCTGCGAGTAGAAATTGCGCAGGTCGATGACGTCAAGCGACATGGCCGGACGGTAGCACGAATCGCCCCGCCGCTCCTTGCCTCATCCATGCGGGGCCGTCACTCGACAGCGGAAACGGCGCGTTGGCGCGCGCGTGCAATCATGTTTTACAAACGCGCCACGAGGGCTGATGATCCCTGGCCGACGACCGCGCCCGGCGCGCAGCCGGCGCGCGCGATCATCGGGGCGGCGATGTTTCGCCGCGCGGGAGGAAAGGCGCTCGGAAGGCTTGCACCATGGCTGCACAAACGCACGTATTCCGCTGCCTACAAGACAATTTCGGGTTCCTCGTGCATGACCCCGCCAGCGGAGCGGCGGCTTTGATCGACGCTCCTGAGGCCGCCCCGATCGAAGCCGCGCTGAAGGCGACCGGCTGGCGCCTGACCGATATCCTCGTCACCCATCATCACGGCGATCACACCGGCGCCATTGCGGAACTCAAGGCGCGCCACCGCTGCCGGGTGACCGCGCCGCGGGCGGAGGCGGCCCGCATTCCCGCCGTCGACGCGACCGTGACAGAGGGCGATCGGGTCGCGGTGGGCTCGCTGTCGGCGCGCGTGATCGATACTCCCGGCCATACCAACGGCCACGTCGCCTACTGGTTCGAGGTGGACGCGCTCGCCTTCGTCGGCGACACGCTGTTCTCGATCGGCTGCGGCCGCGTGATCGAGGGGACGCCGGAGACGATGTGGCAGTCCTTGCTCAAGCTGCGCGCGCTGCCGGACGACACCCTGGTCTATTGCGGCCACGAGTACACCGCCGCCAACATCCGCTTCGCCAAGACGATCGAGCCCGGCAACCCCGACCTCGCCGCACGCGAGAAGGAGGTCGCGCGCCTGCTGGCGGCGGGCCAGGCGACCATTCCGGCGCGGCTCGGCGCGGAGAAGAAGGCCAACGTCTTTCTGCGTGCGGACGTGCCCGCGGTGGCCGCTACGGTCGGGTTGGCCGGCCAGCCGGCGGCGGTGGTCTTCGCCGAGGTGCGCGCGCGCAAGAACAGGTTCTGATCGCCGCCGCGACGTCCTCGCATACGATCGACCCATGACGAACAAGGCCACGTCGATCACGCTGACCGCCGCCGACGTCGTTCGCCTGCTCGCGCTCAAGCCCCATCCCGAAGGCGGGCATTTCCGCGAGACCTTTCGCGACCCGAGCGCGGTGGGCGGGCGCGCGGCGTCGACTGCGATCTACTACCTGCTGGTGCGCGGGGAACGCTCGCACTGGCATCGCGTGGACGCCGCCGAGGTCTGGCATTGGTATGCCGGCGCCCCGCTCAGGCTTGCGGTCGCGCCGGGCGGGCAGGTTGCGAGGCTCACGCTCGGACCCGACCTTGCCGCCGGCGAGCGCCCGCAGGCCGTGGTTCCGGCGCATGCCTGGCAGAGCGCGGAAAGCCTGGGCGAGTGGTCGCTGGTGGGATGCACCGTGGCGCCGGGTTTTGAATTCGCCGGGTTCGAAATGGCGCCCAAAGGCTGGACGCCGCGATGAGCGCGCAGGCGACCGCGGCGCGCCTCCTGCCGCTGCATGCCGAATGCGAGCGGTCAGATCATCACCTGGCCGCCGTTGGCGGTGAGCGTCGAGCCGGTGATGAAGCCGGCCTCCTCGGAGACCAGGAAGACGACGCAGCGCGCGATCTCCTCCGGCTCGCCCAGCCGGCCGACGGGGATGTGCGGGAGAATGCTTTTTTCGAGCACCTCCCTGGGCATCGCCTGCACCATCTCGGTGTTGATGTAGCCCGGACACACGGCGTTGACAGTGATGCCGTTGCGGGCATTCTCCTGCGCCAGCGCCTTGGTAAAGCCGAGGTCGCCCGCCTTGGCGGCGGAATAGTTCGATTGGCCGATCTGGCCTTTCTGGCCATTGATCGAGGAAATGTTGACGATGCGGCCGAACCTGCGCGCGCGCATGCCCTCGATCACCGGCCGGCACATGTTGAAGAGCGAGTTGAGGTTGGTGTTGATCACCGCCGTCCACTGCTCGGGCTTCATGCGGTGGAACATGGCGTCGCGCGTGATCCCGGCATTGTTGACCAGCACCTCGACCGGCCCGAGATCGGCTTCGACCTGCTTGAGGCCCTCCACGCAGGCCTCGTAGGACGACACGTCCCACTTGTAGACGGGGATGGCGGTCTCGCTCTTGAACTTCTGCGCGGCCTCATCGTTGCCGCCGTAGTTGGCTGCGACCCGGTAGCCTGCCGCCTTCAGCGCCTTCGAGATCGCTGCGCCGATGCCGCGCGTTCCGCCGGTGACCACCGCAACGCGGGCCATGGCTTTCCTCCCAGGTCATAGACGACAGAGGACGAAGGACAGAAATCATTCTCGCTTATCTGTCCTCCGTCATCCGTCTACCGCTCTAAGCACATCGCGATTCCCATGCCGCCGCCGATGCACAGCGTGGCAAGGCCGCGCTTGGCGTTGCGCTTGTGCATCTCGTGCAGCAGCGTGACCAGGATGCGCGCGCCTGAGGCGCCGATTGGATGACCAATGGCGATGGCGCCGCCGTTGACGTTGACCTTGGACGTATCCCAGCCGAGATCCTTGTTCACGGCGCAGGCCTGGGCGGCGAACGCCTCGTTCGCCTCGATAAGATCGAGGTCGGCGGTGGTCCAGCCGGCCTTCTTGAGCGCCGCGCGCGAGGCCGGGATCGGCCCACTTCCCATGATCTTGGGATCGACCCCGACATGCGCCCACGACACGATGCGGGCGAGGATTTTGCGGCCTTCCTTGGCGGCCTGGCCCGCCGTCATCAGCACGACGGCGGCCGCCCCGTCGTTGATGCCGGAGGCATTGGCGGCCGTCACGGTGCCCTCCTTGTCGAAGGCGGGCTTGAGCTTGGCGATCGCCTCGAGCGTGGCGCCGTGCTTGGGATACTCGTCGCTGTCGACCACGATGTCGCCCTTGCGGTTCTTGACCGTCACCGGCACGATCTCGTCCTTGAATCGGCCGGCCTTTTGGGCGGCTTCCGCCTTGTTCTGCGAGGCCACCGCGAACTCGTCCTGCTGCGCCCGCGTGATCTGCCATTGGCGGGCGACGTTCTCGGCGGTGTTGCCCATGTGGTAGCCGTTGAAGGCATCCCACAGCCCGTCCTTGATCATGCTGTCGATGAAGTCGAGGCTGCCCATTTTCACGCCGGCGCGCAGATGAGCGCAATGCGGGGCCATGCTCATCGACTCCTGGCCGCCCGCCACCACGACCTCGGAATCGCCGTTGAGGATGGCCTGGTAGCCGAGCGCCACCGCGCGCAGGCCAGAACCGCAGAGCTGGTTGACGCCCCAGGCAGGCGTCTCGACCGGCACGCCGGCGCCAATCGAGGCCTGGCGCGCCGGGTTCTGGCCCTGGCCGGCGGTGAGGATCTGGCCCAGGATGACTTCGGAGACGCGTCTTGGCTCGATGCCGGCCCGCTCGAGGGCGGCCTTGATGGCGACCTGGCCGAGCTCGTGCGCCGGCACATTGGCGAATGCCCCGTTGAACGAGCCGACCGGCGTGCGCGCCGCGCCCACGATGACGATGTCGTCTGCCATGTCAGAACTCCTTGTTGCGGGCGGCGGCCAGCGATGGTCATCGGCGGGGGCCAAGGCTCGACATCCGGCCGCCCCGCGATGGCGTTCTCGATAGCGCGTTACGCCACGCGATGTCCACCGCGCGGCCGGGCCGCGCCCGTCATGGCCCTCGCCGCTGCGGCCTTCGCACGTCGGCGCTTTCGGCGCGAATCACAAAAAGGTGGCCGGTCATCAGGAAAGCGCTTATTTTGGAGAGGCCTAGTCCGCCGGGGGCCTGCCGGCGCAGCGCGACGCGATGGATATGACCAAGTCCGACCAACCGGTCATCATCAAGAAATACGCCAACCGGCGGCTCTACAATACCGGCACCAGCACCTACGTGACGCTCGAGGACCTCGCCGCGATGGTCAAGCGAGGCGAGGACTTTGCCGTCTACGACGCCAAGACCGGCGAGGAAATCACGCACTCCGTGCTCACCCAGATCATCTTCGAGCAGGAGAGCAAGGAGGGCCAGCAGCTCCTGCCCATCGCCTTCCTGCGCCAGCTCATCCGGTTCTACGGCGACAGCATGCAGATGCTGGTGCCGCGCTTTCTCGAAGCCTCGATCGATTCGTTCACCAAGGAACAGGGCAAGTTCCGCGAGCAGATGGCGCAGGCCTTCGGCGGGGTGGGATTCAGCGCGATCGAGGACCAGGTCCGGCGCAACATGGAGATGTTCGAGCGCGCGTTTGCCATGTTCGCGCCGTTCACGCGTCGCGAGGGCCAGCAGGCCGAAGCCGGGAAGACCCCGGACGCCAACGAGATCAGCGAGATGAAGCGCCAGCTCGAGGAGATGCAGCGGCGCATCGACCGGCTCACCGAGGCCGACAAGAAGAGCTGAGATCCTCGCGCCGGCCCGGTGATGACGCCATCAACCGGGTGTCCCACCCTTCGGCATGAACAGTTTGAGTCGGTGGCACGCGCGCGCTATGGGCTAGGCATGACCGAAAAGCCGTCACTCAGTCCGCTCCTCAAGCTCCTGCTCGACGGCGGGCCGCTTGTGCTCTTCTTCGTCGCCAACGCGCGACCGGTGCTGTTCATGCCGGTGGTCGCACCGCTCATCCCGGAAGGGCTTGCCACGGGCGAGCGCGCCGGCATCTTCGTTGCGACCGCCGTGTTCATGACGGCGGTCATCGTCGCGCTCGCGGTCTCCTATGCCGCCACGCGGCAGCTGCCGGTCATGGCGCTGGTTTCCACGATCATCGTGCTCGTGTTCGGCTCGCTCACCCTGTTCCTGCACGACGAGACCTTCATCAAGCTCAAGCCGACGCTGATCTACGCTTTGTTCGGCGCGACGCTTCTCGCCGGGCTCATGTTCGACAAGCCGCTCATCGCGGTGGTGTTCGACGCCGTCTTTCACCTGACCGCGGAGGGCTGGCGCAGGCTCACCGTGCGCTGGGCGGTGTTCTTCTTCGCCATGGCCGCGCTCAACGAGATCGTCTGGCGCAACGCCTCGACCGACTTCTGGGTGAGTTTCAAGCTGTTCGGCTTCGTGCCGCTGACCTTGCTGTTCGCGGCGCTGCAATATCCGCTGCTGCAAAAATACGCGGCGGAGGCGAAGGAATAGCTCGCTGATCGCCTGGCTTTACAGCCTCAGGACGACGGTGCCTTGAGCGCCTTCTCGATTTCCGGTTTCAGCGTCTGTTCCAGATTGCTCGGCGTGATCGGCCCGATCAGCTTGTAAACGATCCGGCCGTTGCGCCCGACGACGAACGTTTCGGGCACGCCGTAAACTCCCCACTCGACGGCGGCGCGCCCGCGTGGGTCGGCGCCCACCGCCACGAACGGATTGCCGTAGCGGCCGAGAAAGCGCCGCGCGTTGTCGGGCTGGTCCTTGTAGTTGATGCCGACCATGCGGATGCGCTGGTCCTCGGCGAGCTTCATCAGGAGCGGCGCCTCCTCGTGGCAGGGCACGCACCACGACGCCCACACGTTGACGAGGCTGACATTGCCGGGGAACTCGGCGGCGCGCACACCCGGCACCGGCTGCCCATCGCGCATGAGTCCCGGCAGCGCCGGCAGGTCGGTTTGCGGCACCGGGCGGCCAATCAGCGCGGACGGCAGGCGCGAGGGATCGCCGGCGCCGAGCCGGTACAGGAAGAGCGCCGCCAGCGCGATGAAGACGAGGAGCGGCGCGAGGACCAGGATTTTTCTGCTCAAGGGCTCTGCCTCACTTCAACCGCATGCCTACGAGTCGTCCTCGCGCGCGGAGCGACGCGTGATCCCGCGCGCCTCGAGGTCGGCGAGCATGCGCCGCTGCGCGCGGTGGTCGAGCACCACCCAGGCGATGAGCGCGGCGACGACGGCGATCGCCGCCGCATAGGCGGCGACGATGAATCCCGCATGCAGGCCGAGCCCCACCTTCACGCCCCGTGCGCCTGCATCAGCCGCAGGGTGCGCACGCGCCGGCGCAGTATTTCGTTGCGCATGGCAGCCAGATGCAGCGTGACGAACAACAGCGTGAAGGCGAGCGCCATCACCACAAGCGGCGCGAGAATGCTCGGATGAATGGTCGGCCCGCCGAGCCGGAACACTGATGCGGGCTGATGCAGCGTGTTCCACCAGTCGACGGAGAACTTGATGATCGGCAGGTTGAGCGTGCCGACCAGGGTGAGGATGGCGGCGGCGCGCCCGGCCCGCGACGGATCCTCGACCGTGCGCCAGAGCGCGATGAGGCCGAGATACATCAGGAACATCACCAGCACCGAGGTGAGGCGGGCATCCCACACCCAATAGGTGCCCCACATGGGGCGGCCCCACATCGAGCCGGCGAACAGGCACAGCAACGTGAAGGCCGCGCCGATCGGCGCCGCGCACTTGGCCGCCACGTCGGCGAGCGGATGGCGCCAGACCAGCGTGCCGAGCGAGGCGATGCTCATCACCGCCCAGATCAGCATGGCGAGCCAGGCCGAGGGCACGTGGATGAACATGATCTTGACGGTGGCGCCCTGCTGGTAGTCGTCGGGCGCCGCGATCGCGAGCCCAAGGCCGAGCGCGAAGGCGGCCAGCGTCGCCCCCGCAAGCCACGGCAGGACGCGCGCCACCAGAGCGAGGAAGCGGGTCGGATTGGCAAGATCGATCAGAGCCATCGCGGTTCCTCATAGGGGCAGCCGATCGAGCCGGCAATGCGGCGCAGGCGCCAAGCTTTTACTCCTGGGCGTGGCGCAGCGTGGCCGCCGCCGCGAACGGGCCGATCACGAGGCTCGCCAGCGTCAGCGCGCACAGGATGGCGAACGGCGCGCCAAACGGGAGCGGGCCGACCACGGCGGCGTTGGCGGCCGAAACGCCGAAGATCAGCACCGGGATCGCCAGCGGCAGCACCAGGATCGGCAGCAGCAATCCGCCCCGCCGCAAGGCGACCGCAAGCGCGGCGCCGAGAAGCCCGATGCAGGTGAGCGCCGGCGTCCCCACCAGCAGCGTGAGCGCCACCGCGCCGATGGCCGCCGGTTCCAGGTTGAGCAAGACGCCGAACAGCGGGGAGGCGACCACCAGCGGCAAGCCGGTGGTGAGCCAATGCGCGGCCGCCTTGGTGGCGACCACGAGTTCGAGCGGGGCTGGCCCGAGCAGCAGGAGGTCGAGCGAGCCGTCCTCCTGGTCGGCCGCCAACAGCCGGTCGAGCGCGAGAAGCGAGGCCAGCAGCGCGCCGAGCCATAGAATCGCCGGGCCGATGCGGCGCAGCAGGGCGAGGTCGGGGCCGAGCGCGAACGGCACGATCGTCACCACCGCCAGGAAGAACAGCACGCCCATCAGCGCGCCGCCGCCCACGCGCAAGGCGATGCGCGCATCCCGCACCAGCACGGCAGCGAGCGCGGTCACGGGACGCCGGCTTTCGGCGCGTGCGCCTCTTGGCGGCCGGCGGTCGGAGCGGAGGCCAGGCGATCGGGCCC
>DATBWJ010000247.1:0-5227 GCA_036514935.1 Xanthobacteraceae bacterium | reverse complement strand
CCGGTGCGGCGGGCTCCATCAGTATAGACTCCGGCGTTGGCGTGAAAGATCGCCAGGGCTTAATCCAACGAACCGCCGTATACGGACCCGTATGTACGGTGGTGTGGGAGGGGAGGAGCCGCGAGGCTCCCCCCTATCCCGATTCCAGGCGCCGTGCCGGCCTCAATTGCCCCGGTACCAATCGTCGAGCGGGCGCACGTCCGGCACCTCGCCGCTATTGCGGACCCAGGCGTCAAAGGCCCATTTGCGGCCGCTCCGCGCCTCGGACAGGACGGCGGTGGTATGCACTTCGAGATCGAGCGGCCGCCAGCGCGACGCCGTCGGCTCTACGCGGTGATGGCGCAGCAGCCGCAGATCTTCCAGCATGAGCAGGAGCGAGGTCGTGTTGAGGGCCGCCTCGACGCAGTCGAACTGCGAGGGGTCGCCCGAGGACAGCGGGCCGGCGCGCGCCTTGGCGCCCGCGGTGCCCGCCTCCGGCGCGATCCGCCGTCCAAACCAGGCGACCGCCTTGGCCACAGCCGCGCGCTCCCGTTCGGGCGAGGCGGCCGGCGGCGCCATCAGCCGCTGCAGCGCGGCGTGGTCGCCCGCCCCGAAATGGATCAGCGTGCGATACTTGCAGGCGAAACCGTGGCAGACGATGACCCGTCGCACGGTCGGAACCGGCAGCGACAGTTCCTGGAACTGGGCGGCGATCTCGTGACCGGCCGCGGCCCGGTCAAGGGGCGCCGCCTGTGCCAGGAATCCCGCCGTCAGGAGGCAGATAAGCCCCTCGCACATCCCCGCCGCCCTCGCATCGCCGGCCCGCCCGTTGACATCTTGTGAATTATTCACGACCACCGCGGTCATGCAACCGATCCATATCATCGGTGGTGGCTTGGCGGGATGCGAGGCCACCTGGCAGATCGCGCGCCGCGGCGTGCGCGTGAGGCTGCACGAGATGCGGCCATTGCGCATGACCGGCGCGCACCGAACCGCCGGCCTGGCCGAGCTCGTGTGCTCGAACTCGTTTCGCTCCGACGATCACGAGACGAACGCGGTCGGCCTGCTGCATGCCGAACTGCGGCGGCTCGACTCGCTGATCCTGCGTGCCGGCGACGCCCACCAGGTGCCTGCCGGCGGCGCCCTTGCGGTCGACCGCGAAGGCTTTTCGGCCGCCGTCACCGCCGCCCTGCAGGACCACCCGCTGGTCGACATCCGCCGCGAGGAGATCACGCACATCCCCGCCGAGTGGGACAGCGTGATCGTCGCCACCGGCCCCCTCACCTCGCCCGCGCTCGCTGCGACCGTGTGCGCGCTGACCGGCGAGGACGCGCTCGCCTTCTTCGATGCGATCGCGCCCATCGTCTACCGCGACACCATCGACATGTCGGTCGCCTGGTTCCAGTCGCGCTACGACAAGAGCGGGCCCGGCGGCGCGGGCGCCGACTACATCAACTGCCCGCTCACGCGGGACGAATACGAAGCCTTCATCGACGCGCTGCTCGGCGCCGACAAGACGTCGTTTCACGAATGGGAAGGCACGCCCTATTTCGACGGCTGTCTGCCGATCGAGGTCATGGCCGAGCGCGGGCGCGAGACGCCGCGCCATGGGCCAATGAAACCGTTCGGTCTCACCAACCCGCATCGGCCCGATCGCAAGCCCTATGCCGTGGTGCAGTTGCGCCAGGACAACCGGCTCGGCACGCTCTACAACATGGTCGGCTTTCAGACCAAGCTCAAGCACGGCGAGCAGGTGCGCGTCTTCCGCACCATCCCCGGTCTCGCGCGCGCCGAGTTCGCGCGCCTTGGCGGCGTTCACCGCAACACCTTCCTCAACTCGCCCAAGCTGCTCGACGCAAGCCTGCGGCTGAGATGCGCGCCGCGCCTGCGCTTTGCCGGCCAGATCACCGGCTGCGAGGGCTACGTCGAATCAGCGGCGATCGGCCTTCTGGCCGGCCGCTTCGCTGCCGCCGAGCGGCTGGGCGAGCGGCCTGCCGCGCCGCCGCCGACCACGGCGCACGGCGCGCTCTACGCCCACATCACCGGCGGGCACATCGAGACGATTGACGCCGGCCCGCGCTCGTTCCAGCCGATGAACGTGAATTTTGGCCTGTTCCCGCCGGTGGCGAGCGCGCCGCGCGCGGCCGACGGCGCGCGCCTGAAAGGTGCCGCCAAAACCCTCGCCAAGAAGCGCGCGCTCACCGCCCGCGCGCTCGTCGATCTCGCGCGCTGGAGCGCCGGCGAGCAATCGGCGGCGGCCGAATGACCGCCCCGCGCGAACTCGCGCAGCGCTGGCGCGGCACGCTGGTGCTCAAGCGCGACGCCTTCTCGACGGTCGAGCGCGGCCGCTTCCTGACCGCCGACGGGGAGGCCGACGCGGTGCTGCGGCGCATCGATACGGTGCCGTGGTGGGCATGGCCGCTCGCCCGCTTGCTGTTCGCGCGCGAGCGCCGCGCGCTGGCGATCGCGGGCGGGCTGGGGGTTGCGCCCGCCCTGCTCCATTGCGGCCGGCGCGCGCTCGTGCGCACTTTCATCGACGGGCTTGCCATGCATCTTGCCCCGCCCGTCGGCGACGGCGCCTATTTCCATTCGGCCAAGGCCGTGCTGCGCCGCCTGCACCGCGCCGGCGTCTGCCACAACGATCTCGCCAAGGAGCAGAACTGGCTGTGCGCGCGCGACGGCACCGCCGCTCTCACCGATTTCCAGCTCGCCGTGGTTTTTCGCCGCCGCGGCAAGCTTTTTCGCCTCGCCGCCTACGAGGACCTGCGCCACCTGCTCAAGCACAAGCGCAAGTACGCGCCGCATGCGCTCACCGCGCGCGAGCGGCGCGTGCTGGCGCGCAAGAGCCTGCCGACCCGCGTCTGGATGGCGAGCGGCAAGCGCCTCTACCATTGGCTCACGCGCGGCATTCTCCGCTTTGCCGACCGCGAGGGCGGCGGGCCGCGCCTTGTGCGCGAGGCTCCGCTCATCGCCGCCGCGCTCAAGCGCCACCCGCACGTGCGCGATGCTGCCGTGGTGGCGTTTCCCGATCGCCGCTCCGGCACTGGCCTCTACGCCTTCGTGGAGGCCGACGCGCTTGCCGCCTGCGAACTCGACGAGGCCCTCGCCGCGGCGGGGGCGAAGCCGCCCGAGCACGTGCAGGTGGTGGACGCCCTGCCGCGCGATGCCGCCGGGCACGTGCGCACCGAGATTCTGCAGCTCGTCGCGATGAACCAGGTCGATCTCATCGAGACGCTGGTGCGCGAGGGCGGCGAGCGCGAGATCGTCGCCCGCATCGTCGCCGGCCGGCAGAACTGGCGCGACCGCTTCGCGTTCTAGAGCGCATTCAGCAAAAGTGGAAACCGGTTTTGCGTCCGAATGCGCTCTAGAATCTAAAGTTAGCGCACTTTCCGGGCGGCTGACCGGTATCCACTCAGCCTGATAGTGCGCTAAGGCGGCGGGAACCCGCGCCGCGCCGCCCGCACCAGCATCCATTGCCGGCGCCACGGCGACATTTCGACCACCGACGGCCCGGCGTGCCGATCGAGGCGGGCGAGCAGCCCCGGCACCAGCGCCAGCGGCAGAAATACCGGCACGACGGCCTGCGGCAGGCTGCCGGCGCACCCGAAGAAGTCCGCGTAATGCGCGCGGGCGCGTCCGCGCGCCTCGGCGAGCGCGCGCGCAAGCGGCGGGCTCCGCTGCCCGGCGAAGACGGCGTGCCGCTCGACCCCGTGGTGCTGCAAAAGTTCGCGCGGCAGATAGGACTGTCGGCGCGCGGCGTGCAGTTCGAACACCGCCAGCAGCCTCGTCAATGCATAGGCGATGCCGGCGGCGCGCGCGGCTTCGGCGACATCCGGCTCATCAGGGGCGAGGATGCGCGCTGCGCTCGCGAACAGGTTGCCGGCGGTGCGCCGCGCATAGGACTCAAGGTCGCTCCACGTCGCCATCGGCTCATCGTCGAAGTCGCAGCGCCTGGCCTCGACAAGCTCGATGAGCGGCTGCGCCGGAAGATGGTGGCGCGCGATGGTCTCGAAGAGCGCGCTCGCCACCGGGTGACCGGCGGCCTCGCGCCCGGCGCCGGCGAGCGCGTCGTGCCACCATTGCAGGCGGATCGCGCCGGCCATCGGGTCGCGCACGACCTCGCGCGTGCGCGCCACTTCGATGTTGAACGCATAGAGCGCGAACAGGTGGCGCCGCGCCGCGGCCGGAGCAAACAGGCTGGCGATGAAGCGGTCGCGGTCGGCCCGGCGCACCAATGCTTCGCAGTGGGAATGGGCGTCGCGCATGGCGGTCGCGCTATTCAACCGCGATCAGCAGCGCGGCCACTCGCCGGCCCTCGCCAAACAGGATATTGTAGGTGCGCACCGCCGCGCCGGTCGTCATCGCCTCGGCGGCAATCCCGCACTCGCGAAATCTCACGCGCAGCGGCTCCGGCAGGACGGTCGCAGACGCCCCCGCGCCGATCAGGCAGTAGTCGATCGCCGCCGAATTGGCGAACACCGGGGCCAGCGCCTCCTCGCTGATGTCGGCTGCCGTGACAACGCTTGCGGCCCAGATTCCGTTCGGCAGGCACAACAGCGAGCCGCGATGCGCCATGCCGGCGAAGCGAAAGCCGCCCTTGCCGTAGGCATCAATGAGCGCCGCGCGCGGCAGATGGGGCAAGTGGGGGTCGCGTGCCACGTCGACGCGCCGACTATGGCCGGGCTCTGGCCTCGACCGCGGGCGCCTCGACGGTCTCGCGCCGCCCGGTGCCGACGCCGAGATAGATCAGGATCGGCGAGGCGATGAAGATCGAGGTGTAGGTGCCGACCAGCACGACGCCGAACATCATGGTCGCCGTGAAGCTGTGGATCGCCTGGCCGCCGAACAGCAGCAACGCCAGCAGCGACAGCGACACCGTCACGTGGGTAATGATCGAGCGCGACAGCGTGGAATTGATCGAGACGTTCAAAAGCTCCGGCATCGACAGCCGCTTGTAGCGGCGCAGCATCTCGCGGATGCGGTCGTAGATGACGACAGTGTCGTTGAGCGAATAGCCGAGGATGGTGAGCAGCGCCGCGATGCTGGTCAGGTCGAAATCGATCTGGGCGAGCGACATGAAGCCGAGCGTGAGCACGAGATCATGCATGTTCGCGATCATCGCGCCGAGCGCGAATTGCCATTCGAAGCGGAACCACAGGTAGACAAAAATGGCGCCGATCGCGACGAACACCCCGATGGTCCCGTATGACAGGAGCTCGCCCGACACGCGCGGCCCCACCACCTCGAC
>DATBWJ010000246.1:0-2403 GCA_036514935.1 Xanthobacteraceae bacterium | reverse complement strand
CGGAATTCGTCGGCCAGCAGTAGGCGCGCTCCAATCTCGAAATCTTCATCAAGGCGGCGCGCGGGCGCAGCGAGGCGCTCGACCACGTGCTGTTCGTCGGCCCCCCGGGCTTGGGCAAGACCACGCTGGCGCAGATCGTGGCGCGCGAGTTGGGCGTGAATTTCCGCGCCACCTCCGGCCCGGTGATCGCCAAGGCCGGCGACCTCGCCGCGCTGTTGACCAATCTCGAGGAGCGCGATGTCCTGTTCATCGACGAGATCCATCGCCTCAACCCGGCGGTCGAGGAAATCCTCTACCCGGCGATGGAGGATTTCCAGCTCGACCTCATCATCGGCGAGGGGCCGGCGGCGCGCTCGGTCAAGATCGATCTGGCCGCCTTCACGCTCATCGGAGCGACCACGCGCGCGGGGCTTCTGACCAATCCACTGCGCGATCGCTTCGGCATCCCGGTGCGGCTCAATTTCTACAGCGAAGCGGAGCTCGAGGACATCGTGCGCCGCGGCGCGCGCGTGCTCGCCATCGGCATCACCGAGGACGGCGCCAACGAGATCGCCCGCCGCGCGCGCGGCACCCCGCGCATCGCCGGCCGGCTCCTGCGCCGCCTGCGCGACTTCGCCCACGT
Source organism: Xanthobacteraceae bacterium (assembly GCA_036514935.1). Taxonomy (GTDB): domain Bacteria; phylum Pseudomonadota; class Alphaproteobacteria; order Rhizobiales; family Xanthobacteraceae; genus DATBWJ01. Next base: position 1,781 of record DATBWJ010000246.1, on the reverse strand, counting down.
CGCGGGCGCGCTCGCCATCGACCGCGCGCTCGCCGACCGCGCGCTCGCCAGCCTCGAAGTCGACACCGCCGGGCTGGACGCCATGGACCGCCGCTATCTGACCGTCATTGCGGTCAGCTACGGCGGTGGCCCGGTCGGCATCGAGACCATCGCGGCGGCGCTGTCGGAGCCGCGCGACGCCATCGAGGACATCATCGAGCCGTTCCTCATCCAGCAGGGTTTTGTCCAGCGCACCCCGCGCGGCCGCCTCATCACCACCCACGCCTTCCGCCACCTCGGCCTCGCCGAGCCCGCGCGCGATCCCGCGCAGTTCGGGCTGTTCGGGGATGAGGAGGGGTGATGCCCTCCGATCTTTTGGAGCGGATGCGCCGCAACCCGGCCGCCGACTGGCATATCCGCGATGTCGAGGCGCTTTGCCACGAATACGGTCTATTATTCCGTGCCGGAAAGGCAACGTCGCATTGTCACGCCAAGCACCCGTCCGCTCGGGAAATATTGACCATTCCGGCGCGCCGGCCGATCAAGCCCGTCTACATTCGTAAGCTCGTGCGCTATATTGAGGCCCATGGAGGCAGTGCATGAAGCTCGAATATGCAGTCCGTATCGAGCGGCTCGCGGAAAGTGACGGCGGCGGCTATCTCGCCACCGTCCCCGATCTGCCGGGCTGCATGTCGGATGGCGCGACACCGGAAGAGGCGTTGAAGAACGTGCAAGAAGCCATTGCCACCTGGATCGAATCTGCCAAGGAATGGAAGCAGGACGTTCCGAAACCTTCGCCGCCCCTGGCGCGGGCGGGGTGAGTTGCACGACATCTCGGTCTGGTAAGACGCAGAGCGATTGGACCGACGCGCATCTGCTCGCTTCGCACGCCTTCCGCCACCTCGGCCTCGCCGAGCCCGCGCGCGATCCCGCGCAGGTCGGCTTGTTCGGGGATGGGGAGGAATAATCTGTGCGTGCCCGGGTGTTGTGCTAGGATGATTTTATGAATACGACCACCGAAAAAGCCGCTGCCGCGCTCGAACTCCTCCCCGAGGAAATGCGCGAGCCCGCCGTCGCTTATCTGCTTGAGCAGGCGGAAAAGTATCGTGCGCTCAAGCAGGACATTGAGAAAGGAATGGAGGACGTGAGGGCGGGCCGCGTCAAGGAATGGGATTTCGCAGACTTCTTGCGCCGTGCCGATGCAGCCCGATCTTGATAACGCTTTGAATGAAAATTTTTGTTTCCGACCAGGCTGACGCCGATCTGCTGCAAATCATCTCGTATCTTCTCGAACGCAATCCCGGGGCCGCCCGGTCCGTCGCTCACGAAATCGATAAGAAGTTCGAAAACCTATCGCACTTTCCCTTCATCGGGCGAGAGCGCTCCACTCTTGCGCCCGGATTGCGCAGCGTCGTCGCCGGGACGAATGTCATCTTTTATTTGGTCGAGAGTGATCGCATTACGATCGTCCGTGTGCTCGACGGGCGGCGGGATATCGATGCGGAATTCCGGCGGTGACTGATTGGAGCATTTTCAGGAAAAGTGGAATCCGGTTTTCCGTCCGAAAATGCGACCACGGAAAAATCTAGAGCGCTTTCGGTTTCCATAGAAACTGAAAACGCTCTAGCGTGCCTTCTCGGACTGTCAAATCGTCCTCAGCCGGCACGTCATGCCGGTGCACCTTTATGATGAGGACTCCGATGTCTCCACCGCCGCCCATCATGGGGCGACCTGCGCTTTGCCACGTGCGGGGCACCAACGAGTTGCGGATCGGCTGACGTCACCGCCAGGCGTCGACGGAC
>DATBWJ010000245.1:0-16760 GCA_036514935.1 Xanthobacteraceae bacterium | reverse complement strand
CAGCGGGGCGAGCGCCGAGGCGAGCCGCTCGGGGACGGCCGCGCGCTGCAGGAGCTCGGGCATGATCTTTTCGCCGAGCACGAGGTTGGCCAGCACGATGGTTTGAGTGCGCAGGCACAAGCGCGCGATCGCCTCCTCGACGAGCGAGACCTTGTAGGCGACGACGGCCGGTATGCCGGCGATCGCCAGTTCGAGCGTCACGGTCCCGGACACCGCCAGCGCGGCGCGCGCGCTGCGAAACGCCGCCCATTTGTCCTCGCGGGCAACCACGATCCTCGGCCGCGCCGGCCAGCCCGCTGTCCCGGCCTCGATTTGCGCCAGGACGTCCGGCACCGTCGGGAGCACGGCCTCCAGCGGCCCGCAGCGCTCGACGAGCAGTGCGAGGCAGGCGCCGAAGACATCGAGGTGCCGCCGCACCTCGCCGGCGCGGCTGCCCGGCAGCACGAGCACAACGGGGGGCGCGCGTTCTCGCCGCGCATGCTCGGTTTTCCCCGGGCGAAGGCGCTCGGCCTCTTCGATCGCCGGATGGCCGACATAGCTGCACGCCGGGCCGCCGAGCGTTTCGTACACCCGCGGCTCGAACGGCAGCAGCGCCAGCACGTGATCGACATAGCCGCGCATCGCCTTGGCGCGACCCGGCCGCCACGCCCACACCGACGGCGAAACGTAGTCGATGATCGGGATTTCTGGCGCGCGCGCGCACACCCGCCGCGCGACGCGATGGGTGAAATCGGGGCTGTCGATGATGACGAGCGCGTCCGGGCGCGCCGCCACCACCGCCTCGGCCGTCTCCGCGATGCGGCGCAACAGCAGCGGCAGCCTGGCGATCACCGCCGTGACGCCGATGATCGCGAGGCGGTCGATAGGAAAGAGCGACTGCAAGCCACAGGCGGCCATGTGGCGCCCGCCCACCCCCGAAAAGCGCACCGGCGCGCGCGCAGCGAGCGCCTTCATCAGACCGGCGCCCAACTGGTCCCCGGACTCCTCGCAGGCCACGAGGGCAATGCTCAGCGCAGGCCGCTCCGGCCAGGCGGTGCTCATCGCGGACAACCGCCTGGCTCGACGCCGGCGACGAACACGCCGGCCGCATCGGCAAGCTCGGCCACCCGCGCGGGCTCCGCGATGATGGCACCGCCGGCGACGACGGCGAGCCCGGCGAGGCCGGCGCGGGCGACGCCTTCCACCGTCGCTGGTCCGACCGTCGGCAGATCGAAGCGGCGGTCCTGTCCACCCTTCGGCGCTTTCACCAGCACGCCGATGCCGGCGGCGGAACGGATGCGGCCCGCGCGCCGCAGGTTCGCGACGCGGTCGAGCATGGCGTCGGTGCCCTCGGCCGCTTCGAGCGCGAGCACATAGCCCTCCGCCACCACGGCCGCCTGGCCGACGTCGAAGGGAGCGGTGGCGGCGAGCACCGCCAGGGCGCGCTCGATGTCGCAGCGGTCGCGCTCCGACGGCGTGCGGCGGCCGAACACACCCGGCAGCACCAGGATTTCCGGCGCCACCTCGTGGGCGCCCACCAGGCGAAAGCCGTAACTTTCGATGATCCGTCCAACCGCGGACAGCAGATGGTCGTCGCCGCCGCGGAACGCGCGCAAAACCTGCGGCATTGCCCGGATGGTTTCGTAGTCAAGTCGGATCTGCCTGAGCGAAGGCCGCACCAGCGTGCCGATCAGAACCATCTCGCGGCAGCCTTCACGCTGCGCGAGCCGGCGGAGGCGACCGAATTGGCCGACGTAGATCCAGTGATGCGGATAGCGCATGACGGCGGCGGGATCGGCCCAGCCATAGAGTGGGAACAGGACCACGCGGCGGCCGGCCCTGATGACCGCATCGGCGACCGAAAACGGCAGGGTTCCGCCCCCGCAGATGATCGCGAGCGGCTCGCCCATCTCGCGGTCGGCTTGGCCGGGCAGATCGTGGTGCACGGTCATGCGTCGCTCACGCGGCTTCGGGCGCGCCACCCCGCGGGTGGCAGAGCGGACGACGGCTCCCTTCGCGCAGGAAGGCGACGATCTGCACGACCGACTCGTCATCGCCCAGTTCCGTGGCAACTCGCTCGCGGCGCTCGGCGAAGGTGCCCTCGTCGAAAAACAGCATCCGGTAGGCCCGGCGAACATTGTGGATCGTCGCGCGCGAAAACCCGCGGCGCTTCATCCCGTTGACGTTGATCCCCTCAAGCCGCGCTTCGGCGCCGATGGCGACCCCAAAAGGGATGACATCGCCGCGCACGCCGGTCAGCCCGGAAATCATCGCATGCGCGCCGACCCGCGTGAACTGATGGGTGGCCGCGAACCCGCCGAGCACGACGTGATCACCAATGACGGTATGACCGCCGAGCGTCGCCGCGTTGGCGAAAACCACGTTGTCGCCGACGTGGCAATCATGGCCGACATGGGCACAGGTCATGAAGAACCCGCGCTTTCCGACCACGGTGACGCCGCTGCCCGAGGCGGTCCCAACGTTCATGGTGACGCCTTCGCGGATGATGCAGTCCTCTCCGATCGCGAGCCGCGTCGGCTCGCCGCGGTAGGCGACCGACTGCGGGGCTGATCCGAGCGAGGCGAAGGGATGGATCAGTGTGCGCGCGCCGATCGTGGTGTGACCGGTGACGTTGACATGCGAGAGAAGCTGGCAGCCCTCGCCGATCACGACGTGGGGACCGATCACGCAGTAGGGACCGATCGTCACGCCGGCACCGATCACCGCGCCGTCGGCGACACGCGCCGTCGGGTCGATTGCGGCCATCGTCGCCTCACGCGTCCGCGATCATCGCGCCCACTTCGGCTTCGGCGACGAGCTGGCCGGCGACCTTGGCCTCTCCGCGGAACCACCACATCCGCTTGCGCCGGGAGATCTTGGTCATGTGGTACTCGACCGTGTCGCCGGGCACCACCGGCTTGCGAAAGCGCGCCTTGTCGATGGTCAGGAAGTAGACGCGCAACGGCGTGCGGGCGACGCCGATCGATCGGATGCAGATCACGCCCGCCGTCTGCGCCATGCCCTCGATCAGCAGAACGCCGGGAAAGACGGGATTGTTGGGAAAATGCCCGAGGAAATGCGGCTCGTTGATGGTCACGTTCTTGATGCCGACTGCATACTCGTCCGCGCGCATGTTGATGATGCGGTCCACCATCAGGAACGGATAACGATGTGGGAGGGTCTTCAGGATCTCGGTGATATCGACCGCTTCGAGCGTGGTCCCGCTGTCGTTCATGGCCGCTCGTCCAGGTCGCTTGCGGGCGCGTCCGCCGTGTCGGAGCGTTCGCTGCGCTTTGCCAACCGCTCGAGTATCTTCATCTCGCGAAACCACTGCCTGACTGGCTTGGCGGGAACGCCACCCCAGCGCGCGCCGGCGGGCACGTCGCCATGGACGATGCTCGTGGCCGCGATCTGGGCACCCTCCCCGATCGTCACGTGATTGTTCACGCCCACGCGCGCACCGAGCACCACGAAGTCTTCGAGCGTGGCGGAGCCGGAAATGCCCGTCTGCGCCACCAGCACGCAATGCCGCCCGATCATGACATTGTGGCCAATCTGCACGAGATTGTCGATCTTGGTGCCCTCCCCGATGACGGTGTCGCGGATGGCACCGCGGTCGATGGTCGTGCCCGCGCCGATCTCGACGTCGTCCTGAACGATGACGCGGCCGACTTGCGGGATTTTGAGGTGGCCGGTGGCTCCCATGAGGAAGCCAAACCCGTCCTGCCCGATCCGGCAGCCGGGATGGATGATCACGCGATCGCCGACGAGCGCATGGGCGATCGAGGCGCCGGCGCCGATGGCGCCATCGCGCCCGACGCGGACGCCCGGGCCGATCACCGCGGTGGCGCCCACGACCGTGCCCGCGCCGACCTCGGCGGCAGGGCCGACAACGGCGCCGGGATCGATGGTGGCTCCGGCCTCGATCCGCGCGGTCGGATGGACGACCGCGCCCGGCGCGGTGCCGCTCGCCGCAAACAGCGAGGACGGCCGCAGCGCGTCGCCAAACAGCTTGCGCGCCATGGACACGAAGGCGCGGTAGGGCTCACGCGCCAGCAGCACGGACACGTGCGCCGGCGCCCGCTGCTCGAATCGCGCCGAGGTCAGGCACGCGCCAGCCCGCGTGTCTTCGATCTGTCCGGCGTACTTCACGTTGTCGAGAAACGTGAGATCAGTTGGTCCGGCGCGGTCGAGCGCGGCGATGTTGGTAATGACGAGATCCAGGCGCGCCGAGCGAGCCGGCGTGGCACCGGTCAGCGCGGCGATCTCGCCCACGGTCAAGGGCGACGCCTTGAAGGTCAAGAGCGGCTCGGTCATGCCGAATCCGGGTAGGCGGTAAAAATCAGAACTTCGTTCCGCCGCCGAAGCGGAAAAACTGCGTGCGGTCGTAAGACTCCTTCGTCACTGCGACCGCGAAGTCGAAACGCAGCGGGCCGATCGGGGAATCCCATATCAAGCCGGCGCCGACCGAGGACCGGATCAACTTGCTGTCACCCACCGTCAGCGTCTCGCCAGTGATGTCCCAGGAGGTCGGGCCGCGATAGTTCCACAACTGCCCGGCGTCGCCGAACACCGCCACCCGCATGCCGAAGTCCTTCGGCGCCATGAAGAACGGCGTCTGCAATTCAACCGTGCCGGCCCAGTACACCGAGCCACCCAGCGCGTCGTTGTTGGTTCCGGCCGTCAGGTCGCGCGGCCCCCAGCCGGCCGGGGCGAAGCCGCGCACCAGGTTGGGGCTACCCTGGAAATGGTCAAGCATGCGCAGCTCGCGGCCGCCCCAGCCGGTGGCGTAGCCGCCCTGCATGCGAACAAGCCCGACGACGTCCGGCATCACCTCGTTGTACAAGCGGCCGTCCACCACGGTCTTGACGAAGTTCACATCACCGCCCGCGCCCGCCACGTCCTGCTTGAAGTCCAACAAGAGCCCGCTCGCCGGGTTCCGGTTGTTGTCGAGCGTGTTGTAGATGAGGCTGTAACCGACGGCCGAGACCAGGACCGGACCTTGCGCCAGCTCCCTGCGGACAGCGAGCGAGGCTTCGCCGTCGAAATAGCAAACGGGAGCCGGGTTGGCGACACTGCAGTTATTGAGGTTCGAAGCCAGGGCAATTTCCTGCCTATAGGTCGAATAGCGCAGTTGCGTGCTGAAATTATCGGTGATCGGAATTCCGAACCGCAGGTTTCCACCGACCGTCTTGGACGTGTACGACAGATATGTCGAGCTCGTGATATCCTTCATGAAGACGTCGATGCCAAACCCCAGGCGGTTTCCAAACAGATAAGGCTCGACAAACGACAGCTCGAAGCCCCGCGCGCGTTGCCCGTACTGGACGGCCGCGCGAACCGTCTGGCCGCGGCCCAGGAAGTTGCGCTCTCCGATCCCGACCTCGCCGATCAGCCCGTCGTTCGTCGAGTAGCCTCCCGCAAACGAGAACTCGCCGGTCGACTGCTCTTCGACGTCGACGTTGACGACGACGCGGTCGGGCGCCGAGCCAGGCTCGTTGGTGATCCTGACGATCTTGAAATAGTTGAGGTTCTTCAATCGCCGTTCGGCGCGATCGATGAGCGCGCGGTTATAGGCATCGCCTTCGGTGATATCGAATTCCCGCCGAATGACGTAGTCGCGCGTGCGCGTGTTGCCGCGGATGTTGATGCGCTCGATATAGGTATGCGGGCCCTCCTCGATGACAAAGACCAGATGGACAAGATAGGCCTGAAAGTCGCGCTCGCCGCGCGGGCGCACGGCCGCAAACGGATAGCCGCGCTTGGCGATCTCGATCGTGATGTCCTCGACGGTCTTCTCGACCGCATCGGCGTTAAAGACCCCGCCCGGGCTCAGCCGCAGCCTGCCGCGCAAGGCATCGGCATTCACCGAGCTGATGTTGGAGCGGATGTCGAGCGTCCCGACCCGGTATTGCGCGCCCTCCTCGATCGTGAACGTGATGTTGAAGCCGCGCCTTTCAGGATCATACTCGGCCACCGCCGAGACGATGCGCACGTCCGCATAGCCGTTCTTCAGATAGAACCGGCGCAGCAGGTCGCGGTCTGCTTCAAGCCGATCCGGATCGTAGGTGTCGCTGCTCTTGATCCAGCTCAGCCAGTTGGTCTCGGACGTCTTGATCACGTCCTTGAGCCGATAGTCGCCGTAGGCACGGTTTCCGACGAACCTGATCTTGTTGACGCCCGTCTTGCCGCCCTCGTCGACCTCGAACACGAGGTCGACGCGGTTGTTCGGCAGTTCGATGACCTTGGGATCGACGCGCACGTTGTAGCGACCGCTGCGCTGGTAGAGATCGACAATGCGCTGCACGTCCGACTGGACCACGGCGCGCGAGAAGGTCCCGCGCGGCTTGGACTGCACTTCGAGGCCGAGCTGCTCGTCCTTGACCTTGTAGTTGCCCTCGAAGGCAACGCGGTTGATCACCGGGTTCTCGACCACCGTCACGATGATCCGGCCGCCGGACTGCGAGATGCGGACGTCCTGGAACAGGCCGGTCGAGTAGAGCGCCTTGAGGGCGGCGTCGATGCGCTGGGCGTCGAGGCGCTCGCCGCGGAAATAGGAGCGGATGGTGTCGGCCTCGACGCGCCGGTTGCCTTCGACGATGATCTGGGACGCGGCCTGGGCAAAGGCAACGCCGTTCCCCCCGACTGGGGCGGCAAGCGGACCAAACAAAACCCCCACCAGGACCAGGCCGGCGACGCCCAGCCCTCTAACGACCCCACCCTTCAGTCCCATCCGCAGAACGCCCTTGGTTTCCTCTGCTTTCGCCCCTCGACCAAAGCTGGATTCGGCCGATCGTTGTAGCGCCTTTCAACGCCCCCGCAACTTGGCATTCCCGCCCATTCTCCTTTGGCTTCAAAGCGTTGCCGCACAGCTACACCATCACGATGCGGCCAAATGAAGGATGTCATTAAACGTCGCGAAAATCATTAACATCAGCACAATCGCCAGCCCAATCCGAAAGCCGAGTTCCTGCGCGCGCTCGGACAGCGGGCGCCCGCGCGCGGCTTCGATCGCGTAGAACAAAAGGTGACCTCCATCGAGCAGCGGAACCGGGAAGAGGTTCAAGAGCCCGATCGACACCGACAGCACGGCGGCGAGGTGGAGCAGCGCGACGATGCCGGCGGTTGCGACCTGCCCCGAGACCTGCGCGATCCGGATCGGGCCGCCCAACTGGTCGGCGGCCTCGCGGCCGGCAACGACGCCACCGATATAGGACATGGTGCGCTCGACCACGAACCAGGTCTCCTGGACGCCGAGCCAGAGCGCGGAAATCGGACCGACCGGCTCGAACGACACGTCCTCCGGCGCCATCGCGCGGCTGATACCGAGCACGCCGATGCGATGAACGTTCCCGAACGTGTCCTTGATTTCCTTGAGCACCGGCGCGGCGGTGAGCACGCGCTGGGCGCCGCCGCGCTCCACCACGATTTCGAGCGCGCGGCCGGCGCTGGTGGCGACGATGCGCTGCATGTCGGCGAAGCTGTCGATCGCGCGCCCGTCGATCGAGACCACAATGTCGCCGGGCTGGAAGCCGGCGGCGGCGGCGGCGCTGTCCGGTTGCACCGCGTCGACCCGCGCCGCCGTGGTCTGCTTGCCATAGAAGGCGAAGATTCCGGCGAAAATGACTATCGCCAAAAGGAAATTGGCGAGCGGCCCGGCGGCGACGATCACCGCCCGGGCTGGCACCGCCTGAAAATGGAAGCTCACCCGGCGCTCGTCCGCGGTCATGGTCGCGCCAGCGCCGGCGTCGGGCACGCTCGCCGCATTGTCGTCGCCGAAGAATTTTACATAGCCCCCAAGGGGAACGGCCGAGATCTTCCAGCGCGTCCCCCGCCGGTCGGTGAAGCCGAAGAGCTCGGGGCCAAAGCCCACCGAGAACACCAGGACGCGGACGCCGCACAACCGCGCGATGAGGAAATGGCCGAGTTCGTGGAAAAAGACGACGATGGTCAGAACGAACAGAAACGGAATGATGTAGCCGACGAACCCGTCACCCACCGCGCTCAGACCCGCCAGCATGTTCGCGCTCATTGAAACCTCGTCGCCCCGCGTGCGGGCCTTCTAACTGATCTTTTACCAAAGGTTAGGATGCCTTTACGGCGATTTCGAGCAAGAGGTCGCCTGCCAGCGATCGTGAATTATGGTCAATGGCGAGTGCATCATCGACATTTTGGGGGTCTCGCACGAGCCCGCGGCGGTGAGCCGCATCGAGCGCGCGCTCGACCAGAGCCACGATTTCGGCAAAGCCAAGACGACGGGCGATGAATGCGGCGACGGCAACCTCGTTTGCAGCGTTAAGCACGGTCGGCGCGCCGCCGCCGGCTTCGAGCGCCGCGCGCGCCACTCTCAGCGCCGGAAAGCGGGCGAGGTCGGGAGCCTCAAAGCCCAGCGTGCCGATGCGCGCCAGATCGAGCGGCGGCAGCGCGCCATCGATTCGGTCCGGCCAGGCCAGGCAATGGGCGATGGGCACCCGCATATCGTGCGGGCCAAGCTGGGCGAGAAGCGATCCGTCGCGGAATTCGACCAGGCCGTGCACGATCGACTGCGGATGCACCAGCACCTCGATCTGCGCCGGATCGAGCCCAAACAGGTGATGGGCCTCGACCAGTTCGAGGCCCTTGTTCATCATGGTCGCGGAGTCGATAGTGATCTTCTGTCCCATGGACCAGTTGGGATGGCGCAGCGCCTGATCGGGGGTGGCCGCGCGCATGGCCTCGATCGACCAAGTGCGGAAGGGGCCGCCGGAGGCGGTCAGGATGACCCGGCGCACGTCCTCCCGCCGCCCCGCGCCCAAAACCTGAAACACCGCGTTGTGCTCGGAATCGACCGGCAGAACGGTCGCCCCCGCCTCGCGCGCGCGCCGCATGATCAGCGCGCCGGCGCATACCAGGCACTCCTTGTTGGCGAGCGCGACGATCGCCCCGCGCTCGATCGCCGCCAGCGTCGGTCGCAGGCCGGCCGCACCGGCGATGCCGACCATGACCCAGTCGGCCGGCCTCCTCGCGGCTTCGATGATGGCGCCTTCCCCGGCCCCCGCCGCGATGCCGGTGCCGGCCAGCGCTTCTTTCAGTTCGGCGTAGCAGGACGGATCGGCGACCGCCGCGAACCGTGCCCCGACCATGCGCGCGATGCGGGCGAGCGCGGCGGCATTGCGCGAAGCGGTGACGGCCTGCACGCGGTAGCGGGCCTTGCCGCGCACGAGGAGGTCGATCGTGCTGGTGCCGATCGAGCCGGTCGCGCCCAGCAGCGTCACCGACCGCTCGGCCGGCTCCAGCTTCGATGCAGGCGCAGAGACGCTCATCACCTCACCAGACCAGCAGCCCACGCGCGGAGGTCTCGACCCCCCCGCGTAGCACGCCGATCAGCGCTGCCGCCAGCGCCGCGGCCAGGAACGCGTCCAGCCGATCCATCACGCCGCCGTGGCCGGGAATGAGGTGGCTGGCGTCCTTGGCCCCAAACCTCCGTTTGACCGCCGATTCGAAGAGATCGCCCGCTTGCGCGATCACCGACAGCGCAAAGCCGAGCAGCGCCAGCGGCACCGGCTCCAGCTCGGCGTACGAGGCGAACACGACGCCGACAACCACCGCGCCGGCGGCCCCGCCGACAGCCCCCGCCCACGTCTTCTTCGGACTGATCGCCGGGCACAGTTTCGGGCCACCGAGCGCGCGCCCGACGAAATAGGCCAGGATATCGGTGAGCCAGACGACCGCGAACAGGAAGAGCAGCGCGAGGAAGCCGGAGTTAGCATCGCTGCGCAGCGCGGTGGGTGCCGATAGCGCGATGGCGGCGTAGAGGAGTCCCGCCACCGCCCATAGTCGCGTGCGCGCCTGGGCGCACAGCCCTACGCCCAAAACTCCGGCGGCGAGCACGAGGAGCGCGGCGGCGTGCCAGCCCGCCGCCGTCAGCGCCGCCATGATAGCGAGCGTGGCGAAGCCGAGCGCCAGGATGAGGCGACGCGCCGTCGCGACGAGGCTCGTCCACTCCCAGAAAATGCCCGCTGCCGCGATCGTCCAGAACAGGACGAACACGATGCCGCCGACCCACGCCACTGCAATCGCGGCGGGCGCGAGCACCGCCGCCGAGGCGATGCGCGCCGTCAAGTCGTTCGCGGCGCTGGCGGGCGAGACCGTGCTCCGATGATCCGGCGCCACAATCACGATCCGGTGCGCGCGGCCAGGCCGCCAAAGCGCCGCTCGCGCCGGCGGTACTCGGCGATGGCGCCTTCGAGCGCCGCGCGATCGAAGTCCGGCCAGTAGACCGGCACAAAGATGAGCTCGCTGTAGGCGGCTTGCCACAACAGGAAATTGGACAGCCGCTGCTCGCCGCTGGTGCGGATGATCAGGTCGGGATCCGGCAAGTCGCTGGTGTCGAGATAGCGCGAGAACACATCCTCGGTCACCGCATTCGGCGTGAGGAGACCCGCGGCCACGTCCGCCGCCAGCCGCCGCGCCGCGCGCGCGATTTCCTGACGGGCGCCGTAGTTGAACGCGACGACCAGCACCAATCCGGTGTTGGCGGCGGTCAAGGACTCCGCCTCCTCCAACAGGCGCAGAATGTCGGGGTCGAGCCCGTCGCGTTCCCCGATGATGCGCACGCGCACGTTGTTGCGATGTAGCTCGGCCAGATCGTTGCGGATGAAGCGGCGCAGCAGGCTCATCAGATCGAGGACCTCGGCGCGCGGGCGCGACCAATTCTCGGAGCTGAAGGAAAAGATGGTGAGAATTCCGACGCCGAGCTCGCCGGCGGCGCGCACCGTTGCGCGGAGCGCCTCAACCCCGCGCCGATGGCCCTCCCCGCGCGGAAGCCCGTGCCGCGCGGCCCAGCGTCCGTTCCCATCCATGATGATGGCGACGTGGCGAGGCGCGCCGCACAGGGCGTCGGGCTTTGCGAGCGCCGCCTGGATGTCCGCCATGAACTTCTCCAATTCCGCCGCCTCTCACACGGTCATGATCTCTCGTTCCTTGACGGCCAACGACTGGTCGATCTCGGCGATCGTGTGATCGGTCGCCTTCTGCACCTCCGCGGCCATCCGATCATGATCGTCCTCGCTGATCTTGCCTTCCTTCTGCATCTTCTTGAGCACGTCGAGGCCGTCCCGGCGCACGTGGCGCACCGCGACGCGGGCGGCCTCCGCGTATTTGTGGGCGACCTTGACGAGTTCACGGCGCCGCTCCTCGTTGAGTTCGGGAATGCGCAGGCGGATCATCTGTCCTTCGGTCGCCGGCGTCAGCCCGAGATTGGCCGCCAGGATCGCCTTCTCCACGGCGTGCACCGCCGACTTGTCCCAGACCTGCACGGTGATCATGCGCGGCTCCGGCACGCTGATGCTGGCGAGCTGGTTGAGCGGCATGTGGGTGCCGTAGGCGTCGGCCTGCACGTGGTCGAGGAGGCTTGGCGACGCGCGCCCGGTGCGCAGTCCGCCCAGCTCCTGCTTGAGCACCTGCGTGGCGCCGTGCATGCGGTGCTTGAGCTCGTTGAGGTCGTAGGTCGCGGACGCCATGATCGTCTCCCTCGAAAGCCGGCATGCATGCGGGCGAGCCCTTGGCCGATCCCGGCGCCCGGTTTGCGCGCGCCGGCGCCGCGGCCCAAGTCGGTTGCCGTTCAGCCGACCATGGTGGCACGACCTTCGCCACGCAGCACGGCCGCGACGCTTCCTGCATCCCGGATCGAGAACACGATGATAGGCATATGGTTTTCACGGGCAAGCGCAAAGGCCGTGGAATCCATGACCTTGAGATCGCGCTCGATCGCCTCGCGGTGCGTGAGGCGATCGAAGCGCTTGGCCGTGGGGTCCGTCTTGGGATCGGCACTGTAGACGCCGTCGACATTGGTCGCCTTGAGCACTGCGTTGCAGCCCATCTCGGCCGCGCGCAAGACCGCCGCCGTGTCGGTGGTAAAGAAAGGGTTGCCGGTGCCGCCCGCGAACAGCACGATATGTCCTTCGCCCAGGTGCTTCTGCGCGCGCTGGCGCGAGTAGCCTTCGCACACCTGCGGCATCGCCAGCGCCGACAGCGTGCGCGCGGTGGCGCCGGCGCGCTCGATGGCGGCCTCGAGCGCGAGCGCATTCATCACCGTGGCGAGCATGCCCATGACGTCGCCGGTGGTGCGCGAAACACCGCGGCCCGACACCTCGACTCCGCGAAACAGATTGCCGCCGCCGACCACGATCCCGAGCGATGCGCCGAGATTGCGGGCCGCGACGAGGTCGCCGGCGATGCGATCGACGGTTTGCTGGTGGATGCCGAACCCGTCGGGTCCGCTCAGCGCTTCGCCGGAGATTTTGACGATGACGCGCCGATAGGCGAGCTTGGGCATTTGCGCGATCCCCCCGGATCGCAGTCACATCGCGCTGATCATACGACGCCGCCGGTCGCGCGCGTGCTATTTTTCGACGCCTTCCCCAAGCGCGTAGCGCACGAACCCGGCGATCCTGATCGGGGCACCGGCCTTTCCTTCGGCCTCCTTGAGCGCCTGTCCCACCGTCTTGCTGGCATCATGGACGAAGGCCTGATCGATCAGGCAGACCTCCTTGTAAAACGTCTTCAGTCCCGACTCGACGATCTTGCCGATCACGGTGTCCGGCTTGCCCTGCGCGCGGAATTTATCGGCCAGGATGTCCTTTTCGCGGCTCACCACGGCAGGTTCGAGACCCGAGGAATCGATCGCCAGCGGACTGGCGGCCGCCACCTGCATCGCCAGCATGCGGCCGAAGCCGGCGAGCTCGCCGGGGTTGCCCTCCGACTCAAGCGCGACAAGAACACCGATCTTGCCAAGCCCGTCGGCGACCGTGTTGTGCACGTAGCTTGCCACCACGCCTTTGCCGACGCTGAGCGCGGCTGCCCGCCGCAGGCTCATGTTCTCGCCGATCTTGGCGATGGTGTCGGTCATGGCGTCGGCGACGGTGATGCTGCCGGCCCGGGCGGCCTTGATCGCCGCCACGTCGGCTCCGACGTCGAGCGCGACTTGGGTGATCATCTTGACGAGGCCCTGAAAGAGGTCGTTGCGCGCGACGAAGTCGGTCTCCGAATTGACCTCGACGGCGACCCCTTTGGTGCCGCGCACGGCAACCGCGATCAGGCCGTCGGCGGCGACGCGATCGGCCTTCTTGGCCGCCTTGGCGATGCCCTTCTTGCGCAGCCAGTCGACTGCCGCCTCCATCTGGCCGTCGGTCGCCTCGAGCGCGGCCTTGCAATCCATCATGCCGGCGCCGGTCTTCTCGCGCAGGTCCTTAACCATCGATGCGGAGATAGTCGCCATGTCCGTGTGTCCTCTTGCGGCCGGCCCTTCACCGGGCATGCGGCGCCAGCCCGCGCGGGAGAGCGTCCCGCGGCGATGGTCACTCCGCGCTCAGCTCCTTGGCCTGGGCGATCCAGCCGTCAACGCGGCCGGGCAGCCCGACCGCCTCGCCGATAACGTGGGCGGCCTGCGGGCCGAGGCCGGCGATCTGCCAATAGTGGAAAATGCCAAGATCGTTGAGCGTCTTCTCGATGGCAGGCGAGACGCCGGCAAGCTTCTTGAGGTCGTCGGCGACCCCGCGCGGACCCGAAAGCGCTTCGAACCCCGGCCCTTCGACCGGCTCGGCGGGCAAGACCTCAGCAACGGGCGCCTCGGCGGCGCCCACGTCGATGCCGACCTCGCCTTGGGCGCGCGAAATGCCGTCGATCGCCGCTCTGGCAACGAGGTCGCAGTAGAGCACGATCGCGCGGCCGGCGTCGTCGTTGCCCGGCACCGGGTAGCTGATGCCGTCCGGTTCGCAGTTGGTGTCGATGACGGCGGCGACCGGGATGTTGAGGCGCTGCGCCTCCTTGATCGCGATCGCCTCCTTGTTGGTATCGATCACGAACAGCAGGTCAGGCAGCCCGCCCATGTCCTTGATGCCGCCCAGCGCGCGGTTAAGCTTGTCGCGCTCGCGCTGCAGCGTCAGGCGCTCCTTCTTCGTGTAGCCCTGCGCCTCGCCGGACGCCAGCATCTCGTCAAGCTTGCGCAGCCGCTTGATCGATTCCGAGATCGTCTTCCAGTTGGTCAGCATGCCGCCGAGCCAGCGCGAATTGACGTAGTACTGCGCGCAGCGTTTGGCGGCGTCGGCGATGGCGTCCTGCGCCTGCCGCTTGGTGCCCACGAACAGGATGCGGCCGCCCTTGGCGACGGTGTCGCTGACCGCCGCCAGCGCGCGGTGGAACATCGGGACGGTCTGGGCGAGGTCGATGATGTGGATGTTGTTGCGGACGCCGAAGATGTACGGGCGCATCTTCGGGTTCCAGCGATGGGACTGATGGCCGAAATGGACGCCAGCCTCCAATAGCTGACGCATGGAATAGTCGGGAAGCGCCATGAATTTCTCCGGTTCTGCCGCGGCGGACCCGTGAGCGTCCCCGGCACGCCAGGGAGCCACCGGACGGCGTTGCATCCGTTGTTGGGGCAACGCCAAGGTCCGCCTGTGAGATGGCGGGCTTATATAGGCACCCACCCGCGCACGCAAGGCGCGCAGCCCGCGCGCTCCCCGGATGCGCGGCGGTCCCCGCCAAGCCGGCGCAGGGTCACATCGCCTCGACCTCGACGACCCCCGGCACCGCCTTGATTGCGCCCGCGATCTGCGGCGAGATTTTGAAACGCCCGGGCAGGCGCACTTCGACCTCGGCGCCGCCAGCGAGCATCAGCACGATGTTGACCTCGCCATCCGGCTTGCCGGCCGACGCGCGCGCCTGAGTCGCCGAAGCGGCGACTTCGGCGCCGCGAAGGCGCGCTGAGGCGGCCTGGTCGAGCCGCTTGCTCACCGCATCGAGCGGCTCGGCGGTGCGCAGGAAGATGCGCAAACCCCGCTGCAGCTTCTCGGCGGCCTGATCGAGCGGCTCGGCCGACTGAATGCGCGCGCGCACCTCCTCGCCCTGGGCTTCCGCGGTGAGCACCAGCAGCACGGCCGCCCCCGGCTCGATCAGGTCGCGGTACTGCTGAAAGCCCTCCGCGAAGATGACGGCCTCGTAATGGCCGGTCGGATCCGACAGGCCGACGATGCCCATGCGGTTGCCGGTCTTGGTGCGCCGCTCCACGCGCGTGACCACGGTCGCGGCGAGACGGCCGGCCGTGGCCCCCGCCTTCACCGCGCGGCAGAACTCCGCCCACGTCTGCACGCGCAGGATTTTGAGCAGCGGGGCGTAGTCGTCGAGCGGATGTCCGCTGAGGAAGAAGCCGATCGCCTCGTATTCCCGCCGCAGCCGCTCGGCCGGCAGCCATGCCTCGACCGCCGGGATGCGCAGGGCCTCGCGCGCGGAAGGACCGCCGAACAGCTCCGCCTGGCCCATGGTCGCGGCCTCGTGGGCGCGCTGGGCGGCCGCCATCATGAGGTCGACGGCGGCGAACGCGCGGGCGCGATCGGGTTCGAGGCAATCGAAGGCGCCGGCGGCGGCCAAACTTTCGAGCACGCGCTTGTTGACCGCGCGCGGATTGATGCGGCGAGCGAAATCCGCAAGGTCGGCGAACGGGCGCGCGCGCGCCGCCACGATGGCTTCCACCGCCTGCCGGCCGACACCCTTGAGCGCGGCCAGCGCATAGCGGATCGAGCTGCCGGCCGGCTCGAAGGCGACGCCGGAATGATTGACCGAAGGCGGCTCGACCTTGATGCCGAGCCGCTCGGCCTCGTCGCGAAACTCCGACAGCTTGTCGGTGTTGCCCATGTCGAGCGTCATGGAGGCGGCCAGGAACTCCACCGGGTGGTTGGCCTTCATGTAGGCGGTCTGGTAGGCGACGAGCGCGTAGGCGGCGGCGTGGCTCTTATTGAAGCCGTAGTCGGCGAATCGCTCGAGCAGTTCGAAGATCGTCTCGGCCTGGGAGCGCTCGACGCCGCGCTCGACCGCGCCCGAGACGAAGCGCGCGCGCTGCGCGTGCATCTCCCGGCGGATTTTCTTGCCCATCGCGCGCCGCAACAGGTCGGCCTCGCCGAGCGAGTAGCCGGCAAGCACCTGGGCGATCTGCATCACCTGCTCCTGGTAGATGATGACGCCAAAAGTCTCGCGCAGCATCGGCTCGAGCCGGGGGTGGATGTAATCGGCTGGCTCGGCTCCGCGCTTGCGCGCGCAGTAGGTCGGGATGTTGGCCATGGGGCCCGGCCGGTAGAGCGCGACCAGCGCGATGATGTCCTCGAAGCGATCCGGCCGCATATCCACGAGCGCGCGCCGCATGCCCTGGCCTTCGACCTGGAACACCCCGACGGTCTCCCCGCGCGCCAACATCTCGTAGGTCGGCCGGTCGTCGAGCGGGATGCGGGAAAGATCGATGTCGATGCCGCGCCGCCGGACGTGCTCGACCGCGGTCGCCAGCACCGTCAGCGTCTTCAGGCCGAGGAAGTCGAACTTCACCAGCCCGGCCTGCTCGACCCACTTCATGTTGAACTGCGTGACCGGCATGTCGGACTTGGGATCGCGGTAGAGCGGCACGAGTTCGTGCAACGCCCGGTCGCCGATGACGATGCCGGCGGCGTGGGTGGAGGCGTGGCGATTAAGGCCTTCGAGCTTGCCGGCGATCGCGAAGGCGCGCGCCACCACCGGGTCGGAGTCGCGCGCCGCCTGCAGGCGCGGCTCGTCCTCGATCGCGCGCGCCAGCGTCACCGGGTTGAGCGGGTTCTGCGGCACCAGCTTGGTGAGCTTGTCGACCTGGCCGTAAGGCATCTGCAGCACGCGACCGACGTCGCGCAGCACGCCGCGCGCTTGTAGCGTGCCGAAAGTGATGATCTGCGCCACCTGGTCGCGCCCGTAGCGCTCCTGCACGTAGCGGATCACCTCGTCGC
>DATBWJ010000244.1:0-7534 GCA_036514935.1 Xanthobacteraceae bacterium | reverse complement strand
CCGAGGTCGTCGCGGCGCTGCGGCAGGCGCAACAGCGCCAGCGTGCCGTCGGCATGCCGGGCGCGCAGCCGCGCCAGCGCCTCGGCCGCGCGGCCGAGCGCCTCATTCAACGCGCGCTGCGGGACGCCATGGCGACCGACGCGCTCCTCGCGCGCGCTATCGATCGATTGGACGAGAGCCATGCGGTCCTCCCGGCGCAGCGGCCATTCCCGTAACCGGACGCGGGGAACTTGTCACCATGCGCCGCCGGGTCTGCCGTCCGCCCGGTGCCGGATGAGCGTGCACCGCATCGTGCGGCAGCGCGTCCGCGGCGTCGGCGGGTGCGGTCACTCGCTCTTGTTGGGGGAGCCGTTGCCGGGCGGCCGGCCGACCATGGTCACCAGAAGACCGCCCTCGAGCAAGCGCTTGGCCACGCGCGTGACGTCGGCGAGCGTCACGGCGTCGATCAGGCTGGTGCGCCTTGTGACATAGTCGATGCCGAGGTCCTCGAGCTGGATCTGCACGAGGTGGCCGGCGATCTTGCTCGATGTGTCGAAGCGCAGCGGATAGGAGCCCTTGAGGTAGGATTTTGCCCGCGCAAGCTCGTCCTCGCTTGGCCCGGTCTCGGCGAGGCGGCGGATTTCCCGTTCGACCACGTCGAGCGTCTGGCCGGCGCGATCGGCGCGCGTCGCCGTGCCGCCCATGAACAGCGCGGCATGATCGAGCGGCACCAGCGTGCTGTAGACCGAATAGGCGAGCCCGCGCGCCTCGCGCACCTCGCGGTAGAGCCGCGAGGAGAACGAGCCGCCGCCGAGGATGTGGTTGACGATATAGGCCGCCATGAAATCCGGATCATGGCGCGGGATGCCGCTGCCGCCGATCATCACCACCGTCTGCGGCACGTCGAGATCAACCAAGACCCGGCGGCCGAGGCCGCGCGGGCTGACCGGGGCAACCGCGACGAGGTCGGCCTTCTCCGGCAGCTCGCCGAAGACGCGGTCGACGATCGCGCCGGCGGTCGCCGCGTCGACATTGCCGACGATGCCGATCCTGAGGTTGTCGCGCGCAAAGACGCGCCGGACGTAGGAACTGAGATCCGCCTGGCTAATGGTCGGCACGGTTTCGAGCGTGCCGGTCACCGGCCATTCATAGGGATGGCCGGGGAAGGCGGTCGCCCACCAGCGGCGGGTGGCGATCGCGTTCGGATTGGTGGTGGCGCGGCGCAGCCCGCTCAGCACCTGGCTGCGGATGCGTTCGAGCGCCTCGGCCTCGAAGCGCGGCGCGCCGAGCGCCAGCCGCAGCATGTCGAACGCCTTGTCCTGATGCTCGGGCAGGGTGCGCAGCGAGCCGGAGAAATGATCGCGCCCGGCGGCAAAGCTGAGCCCGATGGCGTGCGATTCGAGCTGCTCGTGGAAGGCGCGGGCGTCGAGGTCGCCGGCGCCCTCGTCGAGCAGGGACGCCGCCATGTTGGCAACCCCCGCCTTGCCGGGCGGATTCTGGTTGGAGCCGCCGCGGAAGGCGAAATCCAGCGCGATCAGCGGCACGCCGGGCGCGCGCACCAGCCAGGCCTCGATGCCACGCGGGCTGATGACGCGTTCAATGGCCGTCGCCGCGAACGACGGTAGCGCGAACGCCATAAGCCCGCCCGCGACGGCGAGCCGGGCCGCGAACCCCTTCCACGACGCCGTCACGACTTTTTCTCCTCCGGCTTGGGCCATTCCCTGATCAGGTAGCCGGTGACCGAGCGCTGCGGCTGAAGCCAGGTGCGCGCGGCCGCCCGCACGGCCTCCGCGCTCACTGCCCGGATGCGGTCAGGCCACAATGTCACGCGCGCGACGCTCGAGCCGGTGGCGAGCGCGGCACCGTACCAGCGCGCGAGCGTCGCCTGATTGTCCTTGGCATAGACCGCATCGGCGATCATGCGCGTCTTGGCACGCGCGAGTTCCTCGGCAGTCACGCCCTCGCCCACTTCCGCGATCGCCTCTTCGATCGCCGCCTCGAGCGCGGCGAGCGAAACATTGGGGCGCGGGCTCGCATAGATATTGAACCGCGTCATGTCGACGGCGGTCCCCGAGTAGCTGCTCGCGGCGCTCGCGGCCAACGCCTTGTCCACGACCAGCCGGCGGTAGAGCCGGCTGTTTGCGCCGCTGCCGAGGATGTGCGCCAGCACGTCGAGCGCTTCGGCCTCGCCGGGCTTGGCCGTGCGCTCGGCCGGCACGAGGTAGCTGCGCATGAGGCTCGGCTGGGCCACGCGCGGGTCGGCCACGGTGACCCGCCGCACGGCGTTCGGCTCGGGTTCCTGCGGGCGGCCGCGCTGGACGCTTTCGGCCCCGCGCGCGAGCTTGCCGTAGGTCGCCTCGGCCAATGCCCTCACCGCCTCAGCGGTCACGTCGCCGGCGACGACCAGGACGGCGTTGTCGGGCCGGTAGAAGCCGCGATAGAAGGCAAGCGCGTCGGCGCGGTCGAGCTGTTCGATCTCGTGGCGCCAGCCGATCACCGGCCGCCCGTAGGGATGGTTGAGGTAGAGCGCCGCCGCCACCTGCTCGCCCAGCCGCGCGTCGGGACTGTTCGCCACCCGCATGTTCTGCTCTTCGAGCACGACGTCGAGCTCGGGAAGCACGTTGGCATCGGTCAGCACGAGGCCGGTCATGCGGTCGGCCTCGAACTCCATGAGCAGCGGCAAATGCTCGCGCACCACGCGCTGGAAATAGCCGGTGTAGTCGGAGGCGGTGAAGGCGTTCTCCTGGCCGCCGACGGTGGCGAGGATCTGCGAGAACTTGCCGGAGGGGTTGTTCGCCGTGCCCTTGAACATCAGGTGTTCGAGGAAATGGGCGATGCCTGATTTTCCCGGCGGCTCGTCGGCGGAGCCGACGCGATACCAGACCATGTGGGTGACCACCGGCGCGCGGTGATCGGGGATCACCACGACGTCGAGGCCGTTGGCGAGGGTGAAATGGGCGACCTCGGCGTCCGCGCGCGCCGCGGTCGCGGCGAGGAAGCCGGCGAGCGCAGCGCCCGCAAGCGCAGCGCGGCAGGTGGCGCGGAGAGGACGGCGAATCCGCATCGCTGCGGCACTGCGCGCGCTCACCGCGCGCCCGGCTGGGTCATGTCCCAGCAATGATATCACGCCGCGCCTGCGCCCATCACTTTTCCGCACCGAACACCGCCTGGTCGGCCTTCTCGGCCTTCGCCGGCTCCATGCGGCCGGTCGTGCCATAGGGATAGCGCGGGGAGGGCGTGCGGTAGCCGACCGGCGGATCGGTGAGGCTACTGCGCTCCGGCTCGCGCTCGAACGGCACGCCCTCCTCCTTGCTGCCGAACAGCGAGCCAAACGAGAAGCCTTTGAAGCCGAGTTCCCACGGCGTGAGCTGTTGGCCCGACGTGTCCTTGCCGACGCGCGGATCGGCCCGCGAGGCGGTGCGCGGGCGCTGATTGAGTTCCTCGGGGCGGAGCTGCCGGGCGTCGTCCTCGACGTTGTAGGAAGTCCGCGGCTGTTTGCGGGTGGCGGTGCGCCGCTTGACATCGCGGTCGTTGGGCCAAGCGGGGCTGGCCACGGTGCCGGTGGTCTCGGGCGGCGGCAGGTCGCGCGTGGGCGGCACCACCAGCGGCGAGCGCTCGTGGTACTCGATGGCGGGATCCGACTGGGGTCCCTTCAGGCCGAGCCCGGTGAGAATGCCCTTGAAGAACCTGGTGTCGAAAGTGTCCTCGTCCTCCTCCGCGCGCGCGGCCGCGCCGGCGGCGACCACGAGCGCCACGGCGAGCGCCCCGCCCAGGAGCCGGCGCCCAATATCCCAATTCGCGATGTCGCGGGGCATGCCCCTCACCCGTCTCGTAGCAAGACCGACCAGCCGTTCGCCCCGGCGCCATTAAGGCGGATGATCAGGGCGCTTTTTGGGCCTTCCTGCCAAAAAAGGAGTCATAGAGAATGCCGATGACGCCGGCAACAATGGCCGCGTCGGCCAGATTGAACACGTACCATTCGAACCGCCAGCGCGCGGTCGTCAGGTGCAGTAGCACGAAATCGGCCACCGCCCCGTAAACCATCCGGTCGATGGCATTGCCGGCGGCCCCCCCGATGATGAGGCCGAGCGCGACCGCCACCAGCCGCGAGGGCGCGCGCGCGAGCCAGATCCACAACAGCGCGACCGCAATCGCCTTGACCGCCAATAATAGCCACTGTCCAAGCAGTCCCGGCTGCTGGAACAGGCCGTAGCTGATGCCGGTGTTCCAGATCAGGACAAGGTCGACGAACGGGCCGAGCGCCACGCTGCCGCGCGCCGGCAGGTGGAAGACGAACAGCAGCCAGGTCTTGACGGCCTGGTCGAGGACACCGGCGCCCGCCGCCGCCATCACCCCGAGGCGGGTGAGCGGGCCGAACAGGTAGGAGGGAGCGCGGCTCGTCACCTGATCGACCATGATCTGATTAACCATGCGGCTGCCGACCGTGGCACGCGGCCCTGGCCGGGACGACAAGGCTATTCGGCGGCCTTGCGCATCGCCTTCCATTCGCGCAGCGCCTGGGCGTCGCGCGGGGTGACGTCGGGATATTGCGGGTCGCTGCCGACCGACGGCGAAATCTTCCACGAGCGCGCGCACTTGCGGCCGTCCGCGCGGTGCGGCACCACGGCGACGCCCTTCACTTCTTCGAGGCGGAAGGCCTCAGGCGGCCCGTCGCCCTCCACGAGCGTGGCGGCCGACGTGATGCACATTTCGGCAAGGTCAACGTCGACCAGGGCGCCGAACAGGTCGAGGTCGCAGACGTAGATGAACGGCGCCGCTTCGAGCGAGGAGCCGATGCGCTTGGCTGCGCGCTCGCGCTCGAGCGCGCCGGTGACCACCCGGCGCACCTGCCGCACCTTGCGCCACTTCTCGGCGAGCGCGTCGTTGCGCCAGGCGGCCGGCACGTCGGGAAAGAGTTCGAGGTGGACCGAGCCCGCCTGTGGATCGCGGGCAAGCCAGGCCTCCTCGGCGGTAAAGGCGAGCATGGGCGCCAGCCAGCTCACCGTGCAGCGAAAGAGCTGGTCGAGCACGGTGAGGCAGGCCTTGCGCTGGGGCGAGGAGATCGGGTCGCAATAGAGCGCGTCCTTGCGCACGTCGAAATAGAACGCCGACAGATCGACGGTCATGAACGCGTTGAGCGCGGCGAAAATGCGCTTGTAGTCGAAATCGGCGTAGGCGCGGCGCACGAGCTGGTCGAGCTCGGCGAGCCGGTGCAGCATCAGCCGCTCGAGCTCGGGCATTTTGGCGGGCGCGACGTGATCCTCCGGCCGCAGATGCGCGAGGTTGCCGAGCATCCAGCGGATGGTGTTGCGCAGCTTGCGGTAGGTGTCGACCGTGGTTTTGAGGATTTCCGGGCCGATGCGTTGATCGTCCCAATAGTCGGTCGCGCAAACCCACATACGCAGGATGTCGGCGCCGGACTGCTCGATGACGTCCTGCGGCGCCACCGTGTTGCCGAGCGACTTCGACATTTTGCGGCCCTGTTCGTCGAGGGTGAAACCGTGGGTGACCACCACGTCGAAGGGCGCGACCCCGCGCGTGCCGCACGATTCGAGCAGCGAAGACTGGAACCAGCCGCGGTGCTGGTCGCTTCCTTCGAGATACATCACCGCGTCGGGGCCGCCGTCCTTCTTGCGGCGCACCTTGAGGTCGTCGCGCGTCTCCAACGTGTAGGAATAGGTCGCGCCCGAATCGAACCAGACGTCGAGGATGTCATCGACCTTCCGCCAGGGCTCGCCGGCGCGCGGGCCGAGAAAGCGCTCACGCGCGCGCTCCTTGTACCAGGCATCGGCGCCCTCCTGTTCAAAGGCCTCGACGATGCGCTGGTTGACGGTTTCGTCCTGGAGGATTTCGGCCACGCCGTCGCCGTTCTCGCGCACGAACACCGTGATCGGCACGCCCCAGGCGCGCTGGCGCGAAACGACCCAGTCGGGCCGCGATTCGATCATGCCGGTGATGCGGTTCTCGCCCTGCGCCGGCACCCAGCGGGTCTTCCTGATTTCGCGCAACGCGATGGCGCGCAACGTGTCGCTTAATCCCGCGATCGGCCGGTCCATGGCAATGAACCATTGCGGCGTGTTGCGGAAGATCACCGGCTTCTTGGAACGCCAGGAATGCGGGTACTGGTGCGTAAGCTTGCCGCGCGCGATCAGCATGCCGGCTTGCTTGAGCGCATCGATCACCGCCTCGTTGGCGTCGCCCGGCTCGCCGTCGGCGGTGAGCACGCGCTTGCCCTCAAACCCGGGCGCGTCCCTGGTAAAGGCGCCGTTCTCGTCGACGGTATAGGGGATGCGCGTGTCGATGCCGCGCGCCTGAATCGCGCGCGCGTTGGCCATCCAGATGTCGAAGTCCTCCCGCCCATGGCCCGGCGCGGTGTGGACGAAGCCGGTTCCGTCCACGTCGGTCACGTGCTCGCCAGCAAGCAAAGGTACTACGAAGTCGTAGCCGCCTTTTGCTTTTAATGGATGCCAGCATTCCGCATCCGAAAAATCGAGATTGGATAAAGCCCGTCGAAGTAGATATCCATCAGCGGGGATCTTCGCGTTCCTGAAAACGTCGGGCGCAAGTTTCCGCGCCATGATGTAACAATCTCCCACCTTGGCCCAATTTCCTTCGGGAGCTGCGGTTACCTCATACAGCCCATATTCGATCTTCGGAGAAAAGCTAATCGCGCGATTTCCCGGAAGCGTCCACGGTGTCGTCGTCCAGATGACGACACACGACTTTCGCCAGATGCGGTCCCACTCGTTGATATCTTCGCCTTCGAATTTCGCTCTGGGTTCAATTTTTTTTACCGGAAACTTCACCCACACCTGATCGGAAACGAAATCCTCGTACTCGACCTCGGCCTCGGCGAGCGCGGTTTTTTCCACCACCGACCACATCACCGGCTTGGAGCCGCGATAGAGCGTGCCGTTGGCCGAAAACTTCATCAATTCGCGCGCGATCTGGGCCTCGGCGGCAAACGCCATGGTGGTGTAGTAGTTGTCCCAGTCGCCCTCGATGCCGAGCCGCCTGAACTCTTCGCGCTGCACGCCGACCCAGTGCTGCGCATAGGCGCGGCATTCGTTGCGGAACGCGATCATCGCGGCCGGATCGGACAGGTCGGGTTTTTGCTTGCCCTTGGCGCGGTAGTTCTCCTCTTCGACCTTCCATTCGATCGGCAGGCCGTGGCAGTCCCAGCCGGGCACGTAGTTTGAGTCGAACCCGAGCATCTGCTGGCTGCGCGTCACCACGTCCTTGAGGATTTTGTTGAGCGCGGTCCCGATGTGGACGTTGGCGTTGGCGTAGGGCGGGCCGTCGTGGAGGATGAAGCGCGGCTTGCCCTTCGCCGCCGCGCGCAGGCGTCGGTAGAGGCCGAGTTGCTGCCAGCGCGCCAACAGCTCGGGCTCCTTCTGCGGCAGCCCGGCGCGCATCGGGAACTCGGTCTGCGGCAGGAACAGCGTCTTTGAATAGTCGATCTTGCCTATGGTCTCGCTCATGGCGCGCTGTGTAGCAGGGGCTTAGCGCAAGGCAAAGCCTGCGCGCTCAGCCGATCTGACCCAGCGGCGGGAAA
>DATBWJ010000243.1:0-4277 GCA_036514935.1 Xanthobacteraceae bacterium | reverse complement strand
GCCTTGTCAGCCGGCGCCGCCGTCATGCGATGCCCTCGAGCCGGTCCGCCGGCGCCATCGGAAAGAAGACCCCGCGCGAAGCCACGCCGAACATGCGCACGCCGTCCACCACGCGCTCCTCGCCGAGATCGACCAGATCGTAGAACAGCGCCCGCGTGAGCTTGGCCCACAGACCGCGGCGCACGTGCAGATAGGGTACCAGACCGCCGGTGTCGGCCTGCCGCTCGAACCGCAAGGCATGATCCGAGCCGCCCAATACCTCGTCGCCGACGTTGGTGAAGAAACGCAGGGCCTTGCCGTGGTCGCTGTCCTCGACCCGCATGTCGACGGCGAGGAAGGGGGCGTCATCAACAATGATGCCGCACTTTTCCGCCGGTGTGACCAGGAAATAGCGATCCCCTTCGCGCTTGAGCAGGGAGGCGAACAGCTTGACCAAGGCGGGCCGCCCGATGGGTGATTTCTGGTAGTACCAGGTGCCGTCGGCGGCGATTCGCATGTCGATGTCACCGCAATAAGGCGGATCCCAAGAATCCACCGGTGGCGGATTCTTGGCCACGGCCGGGATGGCCCCCATCAGGGCCTTGAGGCTGCTGTGCCCTTCCTTCGCCATGGTTGATCCCAAATTAGATGCTTAGCCCTGAGCGAATGCCCCTCGCGCGATCGTGATCCGCCGCAGGCGTGTTGGCCGCAAAATAGCGTAAGCTTTAACCAAAGAAGAGGACCCCCTCCAGGTTAAGGGGTTCTTGTGGTGCGGTTGTTGCATAGGCTAGGGGGGGCGTAGACCGTAGCAGCGCGAATCAGTGCGCAAGGAGCAGACATGGCATCCGCGAGCGGAGACGGCCTGGAGAAATTCGAGGACATGATCGTGCGGGCGGCCGAGACCACGGTCGCGCACCTGCAGGCGGCCAGGTCCGCAATCGGAAATGTCATCTTTGGCCAGGAACCGGTGGTCGAGCAGGCGCTTATCACCGTCCTGTCCGGCGGTCATGCGCTGCTGGTCGGCGTGCCTGGCCTTGCCAAGACCAAGCTGGTCGACACCATGGGCGTGGTGCTCGGGCTTGACGCCCGCCGCATCCAGTTCACGCCTGACCTGATGCCGTCGGACATCCTGGGCGCCGAGGTGCTCGAAGAAAGCGCCGCCGGCAAGCGCAGCTTCCGCTTCATATCCGGCCCCGTCTTTGCGCAGCTCCTGATGGCCGACGAGATCAACCGCGCCAGCCCGCGCACCCAGTCCGCCCTGCTTCAAGCCATGCAGGAGCAGCATGTCACGGTGGCAGGGGCCCGCCATGACCTGCCGCGGCCGTTTCACGTGCTTGCGACCCAGAACCCGCTCGAACAGGAGGGCACTTATCCGCTGCCGGAAGCCCAGCTCGACCGCTTCCTGATGCAGGTCGATGTCGACTACCCCGACCGCGAGGCCGAGCGGCGCATCCTGTTCGACACCACCGGCGCCGAGGAAACCAGGCCAAAGCAGGCGATGGCGGCCGATGACCTGATGACGGCGCAACGCTTGGTGCGCCGCCTGCCGGTCGGTGAGTCGGTGATCGAGACCATCCTTTCGCTGGTGCGGTCGGCGCGTCCGGGACCCGACGCCGGCCCAATGGGACGGCTGATCGCGTGGGGCCCCAGCCCACGAGCCAGCCAGGCGCTGATGCTGGCGGTGCGCGCGCGCGCGCTGCTCGATGGCCGCTATGCGCCCTCCGTCGATGACGTGGTCGCGCTCGCCGAGCCCATTCTCAAGCACCGCATGGCGCTGACTTTTGCCGCGCGCGCCGATGGCGAGACGATCGCAGGCGTCGTCGCCCGGCTGAAGGCGCGCATCGGGTGACGGGCATGGAGGAGGCGACCTTTCACGACACCGGCGCTATCGCTCGCGCGGCCGGAGCAAGTCGGGCGCTCGCCGCCGCCATGCCACGCCTGATCCTGGAGGCGCGCCGGATAGCCGCCTCCGTCATCCATGGCCTGCACGGGCGGCGCCGAGCGGGCTCGGGCGAGAATTTTTGGCAGTACCGCCGCTTCGTCTCGGGCGAGGCGGCCGCGCGCGTCGACTGGCGGCGCTCGGCGCGCGACGACCATCTCTACGTGCGCGAGCAGGAATGGGAGGCTGCCCACACGGTCTGGATCTGGCCCGACCGCTCGGCCTCAATGGCCTTCGCGTCCACGCTGGGACGGGAGACGAAGCTCGACCGCGCGCTCGTGATCGCGCTGGCGCTCGCCGAGGTGCTGGTCGAAGGCGGCGAGCGGGTCGGCATCCCCGGCCTGATGCGTCCGACCGCGAGCCGCAACGTCATCGACCGGATTGCCGAGGCGATCGTCCACGACCCCAACGAGCGGGCGAGCCTGCCGCCGTCCTTCGTGCCCTCCCCGCTGGCCGAAAATGTCCTGCTTTCCGATTTCTGGAGCCCGATCGAGGAGGTTCGCCAAGCCATCGCGCACATCGCTGCCAGCGGGGCGGGCGGCCACGTTGTGCAGATCGTCGACCCGGCGGAGGAGACATTCCCCTATGCCGGGCGCATCGAGTTCATCGAGCCGGAGGGTGCCGGCGCCATCACCGCCGGGCGCGCGGAATCGTGGCGCACCGACTACGTGGCGCGCATCGAGCGCCACCGCGCCGAGATCCGCGCTGATACCGACCGGCTCGGCTGGAGCTTCATCATCCACCGTACCGACCGGCCCGCCAGCGAGCTGCTGCTCAAGCTGCATGGCCAGCTCGCCGCCGGCCGCGAGGGAAGCGGCCCTGAACGCTGGCAAGCGCATGCCCGGCCGGAGCTGCGCGCATGAGCATCCTATCGCTCGGATTCGCCCAGCCGCTCGCGCTCATCGGCCTGTTGAGTCTGCCGGTGCTGTGGTGGCTGCTGCGCCTGATTCCGCCGCGCCCGCGCCGCGTGGCGTTTCCGCCGACGCGGCTTCTGTTCGACATCGCGCCCAAGGAGGAGACGCCGGCGCGTACGCCATGGTGGCTCACGTTGTTGCGGCTCACACTGGCGGCGCTGGTGATCATCGCGGCCGCCGGGCCGCTGTGGAATCCGCCGATCGCCACCTCGCAGTCGAAGGTGCCGTTGGCCCTGCTGATTGACGATGGCTGGTCCGCCGCCTCGACCTGGGATCAGCGCATGCGCACGATCGAGGACCTGATCGCGCGCGCGGAGACCGACAATCGCGGCGTTGCGCTCGTCGCGCTGTCCGAGCCGCGCGACATTTCGTTGGAGATGCCCGCCGCCGCGCGCGTGCGGCTGCGGCAGATCAGCCCGAAGCCGCACGCAATCGAGCGCACCGATGCGCTTCTCAGCCTCACGCGATTCCTCGCCGCGACTCCCGGCGTCGAGGTGGTATGGCTGTCCGACGGCGTCGATCTCGGCCGCGCCGGCGAATTCGTCGACGGTTTGGCGCGCATTCTCGACCGGCGGTCGCTGACGGTGATCACCGGGGGGCTGCCGCCCGCCCATGCGCTGACGGCGGCCGACAACGCGGCGGCCATGTTGACGGTCAAGGTCCTGCGGTCCGTGCCGGCGCCGTCCGATGCCGGTTTCGTGCGGGCGCTCGATCTCAAGGGACTCCCGCTCGGCGAGGCGCCTTTTGCGTTCGGCCCCAACGACACCGAGACCGAGGCGCAGTTCGGTCTGCCAGTGGAGATCCGCAACGACATCGCGCGCATCGAGATCGTCTCCGAACGGTCGGCCGGCGCGGTGCAGATCCTCGACAAACGCTGGCGCCGCCGAACGGTCGGCGTGGTGACCGGCTCGACCGCCGAGACCGCGCAGCCGCTCCTGTCGGCGACCTATTACCTCGCGCGCGCGCTCGCGCCCTTCGCCGATGCGCGGGTGGCCGAGCGGGGATCGCCGGCCGAGGCAGTGAACGGCTTCCTCGAACAGCGCGTGCCGATGATGGTGCTTGCCGACGTCGGCAACGTCGCGGGCGAGGCACGCGAACGCCTGGTGCGGTGGGTCGAGGACGGTGGCGTGCTTGTGCGCTTTGCCGGCCCGCGGCTTGCAGCCGGCGACGACGAGCTCGTGCCGGTGCGGCTGCGCCGGGGCGGTCGCATACTCGGCGGCAGCCTGAGCTGGGACCAGCCCCAGCGGCTTGCCTCGCTGGCGCGCGAGAGCCCGTTTGGTGGCATGAGCGTGCCGGACGACGTGACGGTCACCCGTCAGGTGCTGGCGGAGCCGGACGCGGCGCTCGCCGAGCGCACGTGGGCGGCGCTTGCCGACGGCACGCCGCTCGTCACCGCGGCGCGCCGGGGCAAGGGGATGATCGTGCTGTTCCATGTCACCGCCGAC
>DATBWJ010000242.1:0-7281 GCA_036514935.1 Xanthobacteraceae bacterium | reverse complement strand
GCCTGGAACCGCCGCGTCGCGCTCGCCGAAGCGCTCAATGCGCAGGTTGCCACCAGCCTGCGGGTCGGCGCCGCCTTCCCGACCGACCATCCGCTGCATGTCGGTCCACCGGCCCTGTTCGACAGCGGCGCGCTCCTCGCTGCGCTGCGGGAGGCGGACGTCATTCTCAGCCTTGACTGGGTCGATCTCGGGGGGACTTTGCAGGCCCTCGGCGGGCCACCGGCGGCGACGGTCATTCAAGTGTCGATGGACCATCACGTCCATAACGGCTGGAGCCTGGACTACCTGGCCCTGCCGCATGCCGACGTGTGGATCGCAGCCGATACCGACGTTGTGGTGAGCGCCATTTTGAGCGCAATCGGCGGCCCGGCAAAATTGCACGCAGCGGCGAACGCGAAGCCACCCGCTGCGCCCGCGCCGCGTGATGACGGGCCGCTGGCGGTCGAGCATTTGGCATGCGCGCTGCGGCACGCCGTGGGCGAGCGCCCGGCAGCGCTCACCCATCTGCCGATCTCCTGGAACGCCGCCTGGTGGCCGTTACGCCATCCACTGGACTATCTCGGCTGGGACGGCGGCGGCGGGCTTGGTGGCGGACCCGGCATGGCAGTAGGAGCCGCGCTGGCCCTCAAGGGAAGCGGCCGCCTGCCGATCGCGATCACCGGGGACGGCGACTATCTGATGGGCGTCACCGCGATCTGGACTGCGGTGCACTACCGCATTCCGGTGCTGATCGTGGTCGCCAACAATCGTTCCTTCTACAACGACGAGGTCCATCAGGAGCGAGTCGCCCGCATGCGCAACCGCCCGATCGAGAACAAGTGGATCGGCCAGCGCATCAGCGATCCCGATCCCGACATCGCCGGCCTGGCGCGTGCCCAGGGCGCGCGCGGGTTTGGCCCGGTAAAGGAGATCGCCGATCTGCCGCGCGTCTACGGCGAGGCGATTGCGGCGGTCGATGCCGGCGAGGTCGCGGTGGTCGACGTGCACATCGAGCCGGGCTACGCGCCCGCGGTCGCCACCGCCATGATGGCGACCAAGTCCGACCGCGCCTGAGCGCGGACAGCCCGCGAGGATGCGATGCCCTCAGCAGCCGAGCCGGCCTCTGTGTGCGACGATGCCGCCGCAACCGGCGGCATTCTGGTGGTCGAGGACATTGTCAAGCAGTTCGATACTCCCGAGGGCCCGCTCATTGCGATCGACCACGTCTCGCTGACCGTCAAGCCGGGCGAGTTCCTGGGGGTGATCGGCCCGTCGGGCTGCGGGAAATCCACCCTCTTCAACATCATCGGTGGCCTCGTCGACGGCTACGAGGGCGCGGTGACGGTCGCGGGCGACCGCGTCACCGGCCCGCACGCCTCGATCGGCATGGTGTTCCAGGAAGAATCGACGTTTCCCTGGCGCACGGTGATCGAAAACGCCGCCTTCCCGCTCGAAGTCGCCGGCATGGGACGCCGGCAACGGCTCGATCGCGCGCGCCACTTCGTCTCGCTGGTCGGGCTCGACGGCTTCGAGAACCGCTACCCGGCCGAGCTGTCGGGCGGCATGCGCCAGCGCGTCGCCATCGCGCGCACGCTCGCCTCCGAGCCGAAAATTCTGCTGATGGACGAACCGTTCGCCTCGCTCGACGAGCAGACGCGCCTCTTGCTCGGCGACAAGGTGCTGCAAATCCAGCAGGAGCTGCAACAGACCACGCTCATCATCACCCACAACATCACCGAGGCGGTACAGCTTGCCGACCGTATCCTGGTCATGACCTACCGCCCCGGGCGGGTGAAGCGCATCGTCGATATCAAGTTGCCGCGTCCGCGCAGCTCCGAGATCGTGTCGAGCGAAGCATTTGGCCGCTATGTGGCGCAGATCTGGAACGACCTGCGCGAGGAAGCGAGCCGCGGCATGCGCGACGACGAATCTCGCCTCAAGGCCGCCGAGCATCCATGATCGCCCGCCGCTCCGCCAGTCTCGCCAAGCGCGCCGCTCCGGCGGCACTCGGCCTTGGCACGCTGGTGGCGTTTCTGCTGGCGGTGGAGGTCCTGATCAGGATCGGCGTGATCAACCGCCACATCGTGCCGATGCCCACCCAGATCGCGGCCGCCTTCGAGCGCGTGATCGTCGAGGAAGACATTCCGGCGCGCTTCCGTCTCACCTTCATGGAGGCGCTCGCCGCCAGCCTCATGATCACCGTGGTCGGCGTTCTAACCGGGGTCATGCTCTATCGCTTCGAGCTGTGGCGGCGCGCCTGCGAGACCTGGATCGCCGCGCTCGCCTCCGCGCCGACGGTGCTGATGTATCCCTTGTTTCTCGTCATATTCGGCCGCAGCGCCTGGACCATCATCATGATGGGATTCGTGGCCGGGCTGCCGCCCGTCATTCTCAAGACCATCGAGGGGCTCGCTACCACCCGGCGCGTCCTGATCAATGTCGGCCGCAGCTTCAATCTCACGTCCACGCAGCAATTCACCAAAATCCTGTTTCCGGCGGCGCTGCCCACGATCTTCGTCGGCCTGCGACTCGGTCTCATCTTCACGCTCATCAATATCGTCGGCGTCGAGTTCCTGATCAATTTCGGCGGCCTCGGCCAACTCATCAACGATCTCGCCGAGCGCTACGATCTGCCGGGCACCTACGCCGCCATCTTCTTTGTGATCCTGGTCAGCGTCTGCTTCTTCATCTTCACCGAGAAGGTCGAGCGATGGCTGAGACCGGTCGATTGACGTGGGCGCCGGTGCGACGCGCGTGGGGCGATCCGGTCACGCGGCTGCGTATCGCGATTGTTTTGACCGTGCTGGTGGTGTGGGAGGCGGTCGCCGCCTCCGGGCTCCTTTACCGCGATGTCGTTCCCTCCCTGCGCGCGATCGCCGGCGCGCTCGCCAAGCTCCTGTCCAACCCGGAGTACTACTGGCACTTGGCGGTCACCGCGGGCGAGGTCGCCACGGGCCTCCTCATCGGCGGCCTGTCGGGCCTCGTCGTGGGGCTCATCCTGGGCGCGAACCGGGTGCTGTCGCGGTCCTACGAGCCCTTGCTGTACTATCTCGGTCCGACGCCGAAGATCATCTTCTTCCCGATCATGATCATGTGGTTCGGGGTTGGCGCTGGCTCCAAGGTCGCCATGGGCGCGATCTCGTGCTTCTTTCCCATCGCGCTGTCGGCGGCGGCCGGCATGCGCCAGATCGAGGAGGTCTATATCCGCGTCGGGCGCAGCTTCCGCGCCAACACCTGGCAGATGGCGATCAAGATTTATCTGCCCGCCATGCGTCATCCGGTGATCAACGGCGTGCGCCTGGGGCTCGGAGTCGCGATCATCGGCACGCTGTTGGCGGAGACCAAGCTTTCGAACCGCGGCCTCGGTTTTCTCGTCATCCAGGCCTACAGCCTGTTCGACATGCCGCGCATGTATGCGATGCTGATCGTGCTGTTCGTGCTCGCCATCGGAGCCAATGCGCTTATCGGGCGGGTCGGCCGGCTCGACAGGCTTCCAACCCGCTGAACATCAGAGAAAAGGAAACGCCGCCATGAATCGGAGAGTTAAAGTCGCCGGCATCACCATCGCTGCCAGCATCACGTTCACCGCGCCGGCCCCCGCCGCCGACGTGGTGAAAATCACCGTCGGACAGCGCGGCAATTGGGATACCGCGATAACCCACCTCGGCAGCAAGGCCGGCATCTTCAAGAAGCACGGAATCGAGCTCGAAATGCTCTACACATCGGGCAGCGGCGAGACGCTGCAGCCGGTGATCGCCGGCAGCGTCGACGCCGGCCTTGCCATCGGCACGCTGGGCGCCATCTCGGCCTTCGCCAAGGGCGCGCCCGTGCGTATCATCGCAGCGCAAGCAACGGGCGCCGCCGATTACTGGTACGCCAAGACGACCTCGCCGATCAAAACGCTGCGCGACACCGACGGCAAGACCATCGCTTTTTCGACCAAGGGCTCGTCCACCGACTCGATCGTGCGCGCCTTCATCAGCGAGTTCGGGCTCAAGGCGCGGCCGATGCCGACCGGCAACCCCTCCGCCACGTTGACGGCGGTGATGACCGACCAGGTCGACGTCGGCTGGGCCTCGCCCCCGTTCGGGCTCAAGGAGATCGCGGACGGCAAGATCCGGGTCATCGCGAAGGGGACCGACGCCGCGCTCGTGCGCGGTCAGACCATCCGTGTCGTCGTCGCCAACGCGCAAGCGCTCGACAAGCGCCGGGACGTCATTCGCCGTTTCATGCGGGCCTATCGCGAGTCGATCGACTACATGTACAGCGACAATCCCCAGGTGATCAAAGACTATGCCGAGTTCGTCGGCGTGCCCGAAGCGATGGCCCGGCGCGTGCGCGACGAGTTCTTCCCCAAGTCGCTGCTCTATCCTGACGAGATCAAGGGTTTGGAGCCGCTGCTCAAGGAGGCCATCGAGCTGAAGTTCATTTCGGCACCACTGACGCCCGATCAGCTCAAGGAGCTCGTGCAGTTGCAGCCGACCGCCACGAACTGATCTCGCCGGCACCGCGGCGGCGCATAAGGCGAGGTGCGGCGGCTGCGCGGCCGATTGCGAGCGCGGCTTCGCGCCGCAGCCCTGCGCGCCGGCGGCTCCCGAGAGGTCAAATCTTGAACGTCTCGTAGGTGGATGGATGGAAGAGTTCCTCGACGGTCACGAGCCGCGGCGAGAGGCCCTGTCCGTGGTGATGGCGCAGAAAAGTCTCCAGCGCCTTGCGGTTGGGCGCGACGCCATAAGCCCAGTAGTCCTCGCCCATCAGCTCGCGCGCCCCCTTGAGCTGTTCCTCCACGAATGGCAGCGTTACCTTGCTCGCTGAGGTGTCGCTCAGGTGCGCGAGCGCGGCGGCCTTGGACGCCTCGAAGGCCTTGAAGACCGCCGCCGGCAGCCACGGATGCTTGTCGACCAGCGTGCGGCGCACGCCGACGAGATGCATGATTGGAAAGATGCCGGTGCGCTTGAAGTAGTCCTTGGCAGCCGCCACGGGGTCGCGAAACAGCCAGCCGACATTCGAATTGGGGCGCCGGAGCGCGGGCGGACGAGGCGCGATGTAGCCGTCGATCTCGCCGGCATCGAGCAGTTCCGAGATTGTCTTGCCGGCGGGTGCATCGTCGAGGCGAACGCCCGGCGGCAGCCCGATGGTGATCTTTTCCAACCGGCCGGCGTGCTCGATGGCGCCGCGGATCCAATGGATGTCCGCCGGCGCAAGGCCATAGTCGTCCTGCAGGATGGCGCGCGCCCACACGTTGGCGGTGAGCTGATATTCCGGCACCCCGACCTTGCGGCCCTTGAGGTCCGCCGGCTCCTTGATGCGGTCGGTGCGCACGTAGATCGAAGTGTGCCGGAATGCACGCGAGACGAACGCCGGGATTCCGACATAGGGGCAATTGCCGGCCGCGGTCTTGACGGTGAAGCTCGACAACGACAGCTCGCAAATGTCGAAATCCATCGTGCGAAAGGCGCGGAAGAAGATTTCCTCCGGCGGCAGCGTCATGAATACCGGCTCGACGCCATCGATGCGCACGGCGCCGTCGATCAGCGGACGGTTGCGGTCGTAGTCGCCGATGGCGACGGACAGGTTGAGCTTCGTCATGGCAGGACTGTGGTGCGAGGCATGTAGCTGCTAGTTAACGCCTCGGCGGCGGCGCTGCCAAGCCGCAGATCGTCAGCGCCCGCGATCTTGCGCCACAGCGCGAGAGCTATGGGTGCCGCTCGGACCTGAGAAATTCCCGGAATGTCTTGCTAGCATAGCGCTTCTGCTGGACGTAACGAAACACCGCCAAGAAGTCGTCCGGCTTGAGATAGCCTGGGATGCGGATGACCTCGCGCTTGGCCGGTGGCAGTCCTTTCAATGTTTCCGCGTCTTCGGGGAAGAATTGGATCGTCGGGGTGAACCTGATGCCGTATTTCGCGGCGAGCTGCTTTTCCGATAGCTCCTCGCCGTCGAAGTCGGTCACCTTGCGCGCGCCGATGAGGTTGAGCTGCAAAATATCGAAATTCGCGCGCACGAACTCGGCGATATCGGGCCGCGCGAAATTGACGAAATGGGTCTCCTTGCAGTAGGGGCAGCCGCGCAGCTCCCACAGCACCGCGAAGCGCTTGCCATGCTGGCGCGCGGCATCCAGATCGTCGGCAAGCTCCAGCAGGCTGTCGATGAACCACGGCTCGCGGTAGAAGCCGTCTTCCGTGAGAATCGGCTCGGCGGCGGCGCTGAATGCGCCGAGCACGACGGCACCGGCGCCCAACAGAACGTCGCGTCGCGTCGTCATCGGCTCACCTGCTGTGCCCGATTTTGCGCCATTTCCCGAGCTTGCGCGCTATATTTCGATCGAGCCGGCTCGATGCCCAGATTAGGATGAACGCCATGGTTCGGCAATGGATCGGCGCCGTGCTCATCGGCCTGACCCTCTGCGGCAGCGCCAGGGCCGACGACCTCGACGACTTCAATGCCGCGGTGGAGGCCGCCGCTGCCCACAACCGGGTCGCGCTCGGCTACTTGCGCACCGACAGCGTCGATCTCGCGGTGATCGAGTTGGAGCGCATGAAGGAGGCCTGGGCCGCGCTGACCGGGCGCTTCGGCAGCCATCGGCCGGCCGTCTTCCGCGACAACCCGCTCTATGCGGAGACGCTGGTGGACGTGCCCGTGCGCATCGTCGCCGCCCTGCTCGTGCTCGACATGGGCCGCACCGATCTCGCCCGCGATTCCCTGCAGGCCGTTCGCAGGTCCTTGAGCGCGATGCGGCGCGCGAGCGGTGTCGAAGTCCTCGCCGACTGCGTACTCGATGCCAACGCCGCCATGGCCGCGTTCCTAGCCCTCGACAACAGCCCGCCCGACTGGGGCAACCCGCAGACGGCGGCGGAGGTGGCCGGCAAGGCCGCCGCGCTCGCCTCCGTCGTCAATCGCTGCGACCGCATGGCGCCCGCTGGTGTGCGCAGCGAGCCGGGATTCCGCCGTCTCATCGACGGCACGCTCCATGCGCTCACCTTTGTGCCGAGGATGATCGAGATGCACGACAATGACTTGCTGCACCGCCTGGCCGGCGAGTTGCGCGCGTTCGATCATCTGCTGGTCTTCCGTTACGGCTGAGCGGCGCCGCTCAGGTATCCATGCAGAATGCGAACGGCACCGGGTCGGCCATGAAGTCGTCGAAATGGGGGACCTGCCCGTACAGCAACATGTTGGGATCCGGGTCGGGATCGTAGTCCGGGTCGGGTCCGTCCGGGTTGTTGTCGGCGTAGCCGTCGACCAGAAGGAAGTTGGGCTCGTTGGTGGCATTCAGGCGCACAAATCCTGCGTCCTGCGTCT
>DATBWJ010000241.1:0-4143 GCA_036514935.1 Xanthobacteraceae bacterium | reverse complement strand
CGCCACCCGCCAGGCGATGCGGCTGATCGGCGCCCACTTCGTGCTCGGTCGCACCATCGAGCAGGCGCTCGCGCGGGCTGCCGGCCACGGCGAGTACCTCTACTCCTTCGACATGCTGGGCGAGGGCGCGCGCACCGCCGCCGACGCTGAGCGCTATTTCGAAACCTATGCCGCCGCCATCGAGGCGATCGGGCGCACCCCCAACCCCGCGCTGGCGGAGCGGCCCGGCATCTCGGTCAAGCTGTCGGCGCTCCATCCGCGCTACGAGGCGCTCGCTCGCTCGCGCGTGCTCGACGAGCTTGCGCCAAAACTTCTCGCGCTCGCGCGGCGCGCCAAGGACCATGCGCTCACCTTCACCGTCGACGCCGAGGAGGCCGACCGCCTCGAACTCTCGCTCGATCTGGTGGCGCAGGTGCTGGCCGAGCCCGAGCTCGCCGGCTGGAGCGGTTTTGGCGTCGCCGTGCAGGCCTATCAGAAGCGCGCCCCGGCCGTGATCGACTGGCTTGCCGCGCTCGCCGGGGCGCTCGACCGCAGCCTCGCGGTGCGCCTCGTCAAGGGGGCCTACTGGGACAGCGAGATCAAGCGCGCGCAGGAGCGCGGGCTTGCCGACTACCCGGTGTTCACGCGCAAGGCGATGACCGACCTGTGCTACCAGGCGTGTGCGCAAAGGCTCCTGGCCGCGCGGCCGCGGCTTTATCCGCAGTTCGCCACCCACAACGCGCTCACCGTCGCCACCATCATCGAGGAGGCGGACGGGGTCGCCGGCTACGAGTTCCAGCGCCTGCACGGCATGGGCGAGGCGCTCTACGAGGAGCTGCTGGCCGAGGAGCCGGCGGCATCGTGCCGCGTCTACGCGCCGGTGGGCGAGCATCGCGACCTCCTGGCCTATCTGGTGCGGCGCCTGTTGGAGAACGGGGCGAATTCCTCGTTCGTGTCGGCCGCCGCCGACCCAGCGGTGCCGATCGCGGAGATCCTCAGGCGCCCGCACGCGCGCATCGCCGAGGCGAGCGCGGCGCGCCATCCGCGCATCGTGCTGCCGAAGGATTTGTTTGCACCACTGCGCAAGAACTCGGCCGGCGTGGAATTCGGCGACTGCGCCGCCCTCGACGCCCTTTTGGCCGAAATTATTGCCGCCGGTGTCGGCCCGGCCGAGGCGGCGCCGATCGTGGACGGCGTGGCGCTGGCCGGCCACCGGCGCGCGCTGACCTCGCCGATCGACGGCGCGCCGCTCGGGCAGGTGATCGAGGGCGACGAGGCCATCGTCATCGCCGCCATGGCGGCGGCTGAGGCCGGCTTTGCCGCCTGGGACGCAACCCCGGTCGAGGCGCGCGCTGGCGCGCTCGAACGCGCGGCCGACCGCATCGAAGGCGCGCGCGGCCGGCTGATCGCGCTGTTGCAGGCCGAAGGCGGCAAGACGCTCGACGATGCGCTGGCGGAGGTGCGCGAGGCCGCGGACCTGTGCCGTTACTACGCCGCCGAGGCACGGCGCGTGCTTGCGCGCGAGCCCATGCCCGGCCCGACCGGGGAGGCCAACGAGCTGCGCTATCGCGGGCGCGGCGTCTTCGTGTGCATCAGCCCGTGGAATTTTCCGCTCGCGATCTTCGTCGGCCAGATCGCCGCCGCGCTCCTCGCCGGCAATGCGGTGGTGGCCAAGCCCGCTGAGCAGACGCCCCTCATCGCGCACGAGGCGGTGCGGCTCCTGCACGAGGCCGGGCTTGCCAGCACCGCCCTCCATCTCGTGCCGGGCGACGGCCGCATCGGCGCCCTGTTGGTGGCCGACCGCCGCCTCGCCGGCGTCGCCTTCACCGGCTCGCTCGATGTTGCGCAAGCAATCAATCGTGCGCTCGCCGCCGGGCGCGGGCCGATCGTGCCGCTGATCGCGGAGACCGGCGGCGTCAACGCCATGATCGTCGATGCGACCGCGCTGCCCGAGCAGGTGACCGACGACGCGGTCGCCTCGGCGTTCCGCTCCGCCGGCCAGCGCTGCTCGGCGCTGCGGCTGCTGTGCGTGCAGGAGGATGTCGCCGAGCGCATCGTCGAAATGATCGCGGGGGCCGCGTGCGAGCTTGCGCTCGGCGATCCGCGCCTGCCATCGACCCACGTCGGACCGGTGATCGACGCGGAGGCCAAGCAGCGGCTCGATCGCTGGATCGCCGACATGGAAGCGCAGGGCCGCGTGCGCTTTCGCTGGGACCGCG
This sequence comes from Xanthobacteraceae bacterium, assembly GCA_036514935.1. Taxonomy (GTDB): domain Bacteria; phylum Pseudomonadota; class Alphaproteobacteria; order Rhizobiales; family Xanthobacteraceae; genus DATBWJ01. The sequence goes on along the minus strand of DATBWJ010000241.1, from coordinate 1,945 downwards.
AGCGCGCGCTGCCGGCCGCCGGCACGTTCGTGGCGCCGGCGATCGTCGAGCTCGACCGCGCCCGCGACCTCACGGCGGAGGTGTTCGGCCCCATCCTGCACGTCGTGCGCTACCGCGCCGAGGACCTCGATGCCGTGCTCGACGACATCGCCGGCGCCGGCTACGGCCTCACCCTCGGCATCCAGTCGCGCATCGAGGCGAGCGTCGAGCGTATCCTCAAGCGGCTGGCCGTCGGCAACGTCTACGTCAACCGCAGCATGATCGGCGCGGTCGTCGGCTCCCAGCCGTTCGGCGGCAGCGGGCTGTCCGGTACGGGACCCAAGGCGGGCGGGCCCAACTATGTGCGCCGCTTCGCGCGCGAGCAGGCGCTCGCGGTCAACACCGCCGCGGTCGGCGGCAACGCCAGCCTGCTGACGCAGGAGGAATGAGCATACCCCGGTCTCCGACCGGCACCTTGGGCGTCGCGCAACGCATGACAGTGCGCGGTTCGGTTGCGACCAACTCGGAGTCGCCCGCCGCGAGGACACCGCACGGGGCGTCCTTGCGCCTGAAACCCGGCGTTAACGGATTGCAGGGCCGACCGCGCTATCTTGCCCGGCATGGCTGATTCGCTCGAACGGCTGCACGCGGCCGTCCTCGCCGCCCGCACCGCCGACCCCGCCGCCTCGCGCACGGCGCGATTGCTGCACGACGGACGCCCGAAGGTGGCCAAGAAGCTCGGCGAGGAGGCGGTCGAAGTCGTCATCGACGCGCTGAACGGCAACCGCGACGCCGTGGTGCGCGAGAGCGCCGACCTGCTCTATCACCTCGTCGTGCTGTGGGTTTCCGCCGGGGTCACGCCCAAGAGCGTGTGGAAGGAGATGGATCGCCGCGAGCGCCTGTTCGGGATCGCCGAGAAGGTCCACAAGGACCGCCGCGCCGCCGCGCGGCGCAAGGTGGCAGCGCCGGCCATGCGCCGCGCGCCCGAGCCCCACTAGCCGCCTCGCCGAACCTTGCCGCAACGAACCCTCCTCGCGCCCGCCGTGGACTTCCCGCAGCGTGGCCGCTAAGGACCCGGCCATGCTCCGACGCAGCTACGACTGGTGCATCGCCGCCGCCGGCAAGCGCTATGCGCCCTGGCTGATGGGCGCCATCTCGTTTGCGGAAAGCTCGATCTTCCCGATCCCCCCCGACACCATGCTGATCCCGATGTCGCTCGCGCGGCCGGACCGGGCGTGGTCCTACGCCACCATCTGCACCGTCACCTCGGTCGCCGGTGGCGTCTTCGGCTATGCCATCGGCGCCTACCTCTACGACTCGATCGGCCGCTGGCTGATCGAGCTTTACGGCTACGGCGACAAGGTCGAGGCCTTTCGCGAGGCCTATGCGCATTGGGGCACCTGGATCATCCTGCTCAAGGGCGTCACGCCCATCCCGTACAAGATCATCACCATCACCTCCGGATTTGCCGGCTACGACCTCCTGCTGTTCGTCGTCCTGTCGTTTGTGGCGCGCGGCATGCGCTTCTATTTCGCCGCCTTCCTGCTCCATCGCTACGGCGAGTACGTGCGCGCGGTGATCGAGGAGCGGCTGGGCTTCTGGTTCACCGTCAGCGTCATCGTGCTGGTGGCGGGCACCGTGGCCGCGCTCTATCTGTTCTGAGGACTCTGGCGGGCTGCTGAAAAACCCCGCTGACGAGGGGTGTGAGGATGATTCTCTCGCGGTGTGATTCTCTGCATGTGCATGGGGAGAACTCGTCTTGAGCGAGGGGCGCAATGCGCGGTGAGGACAGCCCGGCGGCTGGCTTTTTCAGCGATGTGCGGTTGGAGCAGCGCATTGCGGCGGATCATCCGCTGCGGGCGATCCGTGAGCTGGTGGATGCACCGCTGAAGGAATTGTCGCCGGCCTTCGACAAGATTCTACGCGCGCGAGGGCCGGCCATCGATCCGGCCCGAGCGGCTGCTGC
>DATBWJ010000240.1:0-12239 GCA_036514935.1 Xanthobacteraceae bacterium | reverse complement strand
GTGCGGGCGGCGGGGGTGCCTGCGCGGTCGGCGGCGCCGGTCGCGGCGGCGCCGGCGCGGAGGGCGCAGGAGGCGCAGGCGCAGCTTGTGCCGGCGGTCGCGGCGGACCCGGCACCGGGGCTGCAACTGGCGGCGCGGGACGGGCGGCTTCCGCAGGCGGTGCCACTGCTGGCGGCCGAGCCGCCGCCGGTGGCGGGGCCGCTGGCGGGCGGGCCGCAGCAGGCGGCGGTGCGGCGGGGGGCGGTGCCGGGCGCGCCCCGGGGGCAGGTTTGGGCGGCGCGCTGCCTGGCTTTTGCTCCGGTTCGGCGGCCTGCGCGAGCGCGAGCGGCGCTTGAGCCGCGGGCCGGCCGTCGATGGCCGCATCCCCGACCAGCGCGGCTTCAGCCGCCATGACCCATGCAGCGGCCGCAACCGCCGTGCCGGCCAGGAGCAGCCGCTCAATTATGTGCATTCGCCAGGTCATATCGGGATGGCCGCGGGCGGTGAGAGCTGCAAGAATGGCCGTGCTCTTGGCCCGGGCCAAGGCGCCGGCGTGGCGAGATCGTGGCCGCTCGATCTTGCCGCGATTAATGTCCATGGGCATCCCCTGCCGCAGAGCGGCCTGCCGATCACGACAAGCGTTCAGGATAGGCGCAGGTTCCAAGGAAGGCCGAGCGAAACGACGGTCGGCCTCTCGGTCGGGCGTCGCCGCGCCGGCGCCAAGCGCTGCTACGCTGCCTTGACCGTCGCGTCCAAAAACTCGTCGAGCAGGCGAAATACCTCGGCCGGCTTCTCGTAGGGCAACATGTGGCCGGCGGTCGGGATGATCGCCGCGCGGGCGCCCCGGATCGCCGCGGCAAAGGCGCCGACGTAGCTTGCCGGCACGAACGGGTCGTCCGCGCCCGCGATGATCAGCGTGTCGGCTGTCATGCGCGGCAGCCGCCGGCGCAGCCCGCGGTCCGGCAGCGGCCACACGAACTTCGCCACCGCGGTCAGCGCCTGGGCAACCGCCACCTGCTTCTCGATCGGATCGCTGGGCTCGTCGGCGGGGTCGGCCATTTCCGCGCACGGCGCGCCGTCCTTCCACAACAGCTTGTCGATCGTCATGTAGGGCACCGCGAACATGTCGGGCACCGGCTCCTCCTCGCGCCACAGGCCGAGCGGCGAGATGAGCACCAGCCTGGCAACGCGCCTGGGGAAATGCGCCGCCACCTCGGCCGCCACCATGGCGCCGAACGAATGGCCGATCACGGTCGCGCCATCGAGGCCGAGCGCCTCCAGCACGTCGTCGTAGTGCAGCGCGAGGTCGTGGACATCGCGCACATCATCGAGCTCGGTGGCCTCGGCGAAGCCGGGCGCCAGCGGAGCCAGCACGGTGTGGCGCCGGGCGAGTTCGGCGACGACCGGGTCGCGCCCGCGCACGCCGTGCGGTCCGTGCAGCCACACGACGATCGGTCCCTGCCCGGCGCGGAACACCTTGCTCGTGCGCCCGCCGGGCAGCGTGACGACCTGGCTTGTCAGCATGGCAGGCTCACTCGGCGGCGACGCCGATCGGCGCCGGCTTTTGCACATCGAGCGCGGTCTTCGGCCACCAGCGGTCCTCGTGTTCGCTGAACCGGTGGCGCAGCTTCGGCATCACGTCGCGGGCGAAGCGCGTGGTGTTGTAGAGCACGGTCTCGTGCGCCATGTTGCCGAAGTGGCAGAGCAGCATGACGTGGCCGACCTTGATCCGATCGGCCATGTCGTTGAGCCGATCCACGATCGTGCTCGGGCTGCCGGCGATGATGCAGCCGTCATCGATCAGATGCTGCCAGCGCACCGAGGCGGTGCGCAGATGCTGCGAGGCCTTGACCACCTGGCCGGTGATGCCCTTGCGGATGGTGGCGACGCTCGCGTAGCCGGGCGGATTGTAGTAGCCCGGCGCGATGTGGAAGCAGCGGTTGTAGAAGTACTCGGCAGGGCCTGCGTAGAGCCGCTCGGCCTCCGCGTCGCTGTCCGCCACGCCCACGAACTGCAGGAAGCCGGCGCGATAGGGGTTGATCTCGCCGCCGAGCCGCTCGACCGTCTCCCAGAAGCCGTCGATCACCGGCTTGCCCGACATGTAGCCCCAGTAGGACAGGTAGGCGTAGAGGAAGTCGTTCTTGACGCACCATTCCCAGGTCTCGATGCTGCCGCCGCCCGGGATCCAGATCGGCGGGTGCGGGCTCTGGATCGGCACCGGCCACGGATTGACGTAGCGAAGCTGCGTGTACTTGCCGTTGAACGCGAACGGCTGGCGCGTCTTCCACGCGCGCACGATCAGCTCGACGCCCTCGCGGTATTTCTCGCGCAAGGTGGCCGGATTGGCCCCGTAGCAGAACGCCGTGTCCATGCCGGTGCCGACCGGAAAGCCTGCGACCAGACGACCGCCCGAGAGCACGTCGAGCATCGCCATCTCTTCGGCGACGCGGATCGGCGGATCGTAGAGGGCGACCGAGTTGCCGAGCACGACCAGCTTGGCCTTGGACGTGCGCCGCGCCAGCGCCGCCGCCATCAGGTTCGGGGAGGGCATCAGGCCATAGCCGTTCTGATGGTGCTCGTTGACGCAGATGCCGTCGAAGCCGACGCTTTCGGCGTATTCGAGCTGGTCGAGATAGTCGTTGTAGACCTGATGGCCCTTGACCGGGTCGTAGACCTCCCCCGCCGGCAGATCGACCCACACCGACCGATAACGCTCCTTGAAGTTCTCGGGCAGGTACGGATACGGCATCAGGTGAAACCAGTGGAACTTCATGGACCGCTGTCTCCTCGCTTGGCCGCCGGGCGGCGCGTCTTTTCTTTTATTTGCGGCGGGCCGTCGCGGGCCGCGCCGGTCACACCTGTGTGAACCTATGGCTCAAGCCACGCCCGCCTTCAATATTGCCGGCAGCCGCTCGTCGACGGCGTCGAAGGCGCGCATGATCTCATCGTAACGCGCGGCCACGTCGGCGCGCCGATTAGGCTGGGTGAGGATGTAGAACTCGTTCTCCTCGATGGCGCGCACCACAAGGGCGGCCAGGTCGAGCGGGTCGAGGCCGCTGCGCGAGCCCTCGACATATTCCCGGTTGCGCGCCGCCAGCGTGGGATCGGCGCCGACGTCGAAGGCGCCGCCGTGCCGCGCCGGCCGGTTGCGGCCGCTGTCGGGCATGTTGGTGCGCGTCCAGCCCGGGCACAGGACGCTGACCCCGATATGGGTTCCCGCGAGTTCCTGCCGCAGCACGTGCGACAGGCCGACGACCGCGAACTTGGTGGCGCCATAGGGACCGGCGAACGGTTTTGGCGTGAGCCCGGACATCGAGGACGTGTTGACGATGTGGCCCGGCTGCCCGTGCGCCTTCATGTGCGGCAGGAAAGCGCGGATGCCGTGGATCAGGCCATAGAGATTGACCGCGATCACCCAATCCCAGTCGCCAAGCGGGATTTCCTCCGCGGATCCGCCGCGCGAGACCCCGGCGTTGTTGCACAGCACGTGGACATTGCCGAAGCGCTCGATCGCGCGCTGCGCCGCCTCGGCGATTGCCTCCCCGACCGCCACGTCGCACAGGACGCTCGCGACCTTGTCGCCGTAATTGGACAGGCTGTGGGCGGCGGCATCGAGCGCACCCTGCTCGACATCGGCCATCATGACGTTCATGCCGCGGTCGAGAAACGTGCGCGCGAGCCCAAGCCCGATTCCGCTGGCGGCTCCGGTGACGAAAGCAGTCTTGCCTTTGAAGTCTTTCATGCGAACCTGCCCAAAGGCCGCAAGCTTATCAGGCAGCGCGCGGATCGTCAGGCCCGCCGGCCGCACAGCCGGTATGTATCGCCGGAGGTCGTGTTTGCGCGAGGAGAGGCCATTTCTTGACCGCCGCGAGTGGGAAGCATCCGGCCTGCGGTATGCTGCGTTGCGCTGGGACCCATAGCACAAGCCCAATGGACCTCCTCCACGCCCTCATCCTCGTTGCCGCCGGCACGATCGGCGGCGTCATCTCCTCGCTCGTCGGCGGGGCTGCGATCATCACCTATCCGGCGCTCTTATCGGTCGGCGTGCCGCCGGTGACGGCGACCGTGTGCAACCTCGTCGCGCTGACGCCCGGCAATTTTCTCGCCGCGCTCTACGATCGCGGCCAGCTTCCGCCTTTCGATCGCTCCTTCATCGGGCTCCTCCTCGCCTCGCTCGCTGGCGCGCTCGCCGGCGCCGCCGCGCTGCTGGTGACGCCGGAGCGCCTGTTTGCCTATTTCATTCCCGTGCTCATGGCGTTCGCGACGGTGCTGTTCGCCTTCGCCGGCCGCATCAGCGCCGCCCTGCGCGCGCGCGCCCGTGGGGGGCGGCGATGGGCGCACAGCATGGGCGTGATCCTGCCGGTGTCGTTCTACGGCGGCTATTTCGGCGCCGGCGTCGGCGTGCTGCTGCTCGCCGTGCTGTCGATCGGCACCGGCGGCGACTACCGCTCGGCCAACACCACCAAGAACCTGGTCACCAGCCTCAACAGCATGGTCGCCGCCGCGCTGTTCATCGGGCAAGGCGCCGTGCGCTGGATGCCGACGCTGGTGATGCTGGCGGGCGCGCTCGTGGGCGCCTTCATCGGCGCCAGGCTCGCGCAGATCGCGCCCCACGCGCTCATGCGCATGGTGGTCGTCGCAGTCGGCGCGCTGCTCACCGCGCTCTTCGCCTGGCGCTACTGGCTGTAGAACGCGCCGGCGCATGGCCGTTTGCGCGCGCGGCGAAGCGCGCTATGTGAGGGCCGTGAAGGTCGACGGCAGACAGATGCGCAGCGTGTGGGTCGAGCCGGACGGCTGGTCGATCGGCACCATCGATCAGACGAAACTGCCGCATTCCTTCACCACCGTCCGCATGACGTCGGTTGCCGAGATCGCGCACGCGATCAGGTCGATGGTCGTGCGCGGCGCGCCGCTGATCGGGGCGGCGGCCGCCTATGGCCTCGCGCTCGCCGTGCGCGCGGACGCATCGGAGGAGAACATCGAGCGCGCCTATGGCGAGCTATTCGCCACGCGCCCGACCGCGATCAATCTCAAATGGGCGCTTGACGAGATGATGTTGGCGCTGCGCAACCGCCCGCGCGCGGAGCGCCCGGCCGCCGCCTATCGCCGCGCCGGCGAGATCTGCGAGGAGGACGTGGCCATCAATGCCGCGATCGGCCGCCACGGGCTCGCGCTGATCGAGGCGGCGGCGATCAAGAAGAACGGGCCCGTCAACGTGCTCACGCATTGCAACGCCGGCTGGCTCGCCACCGTCGACTGGGGCACCGCGAGCGCGCCGGTCTACATGGCCCACGACAACGGCCTGGCGGTCCACGTGTACGTGGACGAGACGCGCCCGCGCAACCAGGGCGCCGCGCTCACCGCCTGGGAGCTTGGCCATCACGGCGTCCCGCACACGGTGATCGCCGACAACGTGGGCGGCCACCTGATGCAGCACGGGCTCGTCGACCTCGTCATCGTCGGCGCCGATCGCGTCACCGCGCAAGGGGACGTCTGCAACAAGATCGGCACCTATCTCAAGGCGCTTGCGGCCCGCGACAACGGCGTGCCGTTCTACGTGGCGCTGCCTTCTCCGACCATCGACTTCACCGTCTCGGACGGCATTGCGGAGATTCCGATCGAAGAGCGCGCCGGCGAGGAACTGGCGCTGGTGACCGGCGCCACCGCCGACGGCCGCATCGAGACCGTGCGGGTCGTGCCCAAATCCTCGCCGATCGCCAACTACGCCTTCGACGTGACGCCGGCGCGGCTCGTCACCGGATTGATCACCGAACGCGGCGTGATCGCGCCGACGCGCGGCGCGCTGGCGGAGGCCTTCCCGGAGCGCGTGGCCGCGCTCAGCGCGCGGACGACGGCTCAGTGATGCCAACCAGGCCGCTGCGCGAAAGCGGTGGTCGGCGGCGCGCCGCTGTGACATCATTCGTGCCATGAGCCTCAACTCGACGACCTCCGTACTGGCTGCGGACGGCCGGCAGTCCGAGACCGCGCTTGCGGTGGCGCGCGGCACGCAGCGCCTGCTGCGCTCGCTCGGCCTGACCTGCGTGGGCGAACTCGCGCTGCCGTCCGGGCGCCGCGCCGATCTCGTCGCGCTCGGCGGCGACGGCGAGATCTGGATCGTCGAGATCAAGTCCTCGGTCGCCGATTTCCGCGCCGATCAGAAGTGGCACGAGTACCGCTGGCACTGCGACCGGCTGTTCTTCGCCACCACGCTCGACGTGCCGCGCGAGATTTTTCCGCCCGATGCCGGGCTCATCGTTGCCGACGCCTTCGGCGCCGAGGTCATCTGCCCGGCCCCCGAGCACAGGCTCCATGCGGCGACGCGCAAGAGCATGCTGCTGCTGTTTGCGCGGGTGGCGGCCCAGCGCCTCCAGGCGCTCGCCGACGCTGCCGGACCCTACGACGAGGACATCTGAAGAGCGGGGTCGCGGCCGTGCCCGGGCCTTGAGTGCATTGCAACAAAAACGGCTGCGGCAGTGCCCTGATAGCGATTGCGGTCAGCGTTTTCACCTACGTATAACCACTTGCTAAATCGAAGCATTTTATCTTACCGGGCAACCGGCTGGGAACTTCACATAGTTGTGTTCGCAATAGCAAAAAAGCGAGCCATTTTTGTTTACCTCCGTCCGCTATCTGTCGGCCTGCACGGGCGAGGAACAGCAACGGAGTTGAACATGCAATCGACGATCAAGATCGCGTTTCTGGCGGCGTTGGGCGTGGCCATGGTGTCCGCTACGGCGTCGGCAAAGACCAAGCCTCAGGCGAAGCAGGGCTATGGCGCGCAGGCGACGGTTTCCGCCGGCACCCAGGGCACACCCTCAATCATCCTGAACGGGCGTTACCTCGCAACCGATCCCGATTGGCAGGTGCGCAGCATGATCGAGCGGGACGTCGGCGTCCACGAAGGCGACGCGTACTGAATCGATCCGAACATCACGCCGAACAAGATCACAAGTCCCGAGGCGTCCCCCGCGCTACGCTCTGTTCCCTCCCCCTGAAAAGGGGGAGGGCGAACTGCGCCGGCAGCGGCCAGCACTGGGCCGTCAGCCGATGCGCTGGAGCCCCTTGGCGTATTGCCGCCAACGCCGCACGTAGATGTCCGCTCCCTCGCGGATCGCCGCGCCTGCCGCCATATCGAGCGTGCGCACCGCGCGCGCAGGTGCGCCGACGATCAGGGCGTTGTCGGGGAATGTCCGACCCTCGGTGATGAGCGCGCCGGCGCCGACCAGGCAGTTGCGGCCGATGCGCGCGCCGTTGAGCAGGATCGCGCCCATGCCGACCAAACTGTTGTCGCCGATCGCGCAGCCATGCAGCACGACGTTGTGGCCGATGACGCAGTCGGCGCCGATGGTGAGCGGGAAGCCCGGATCGGTGTGCAGCGTCGCATTGTCCTGAATCTGCGAGCGCTCGCCCAGCTCGATCCACTCGTTGTCGCCGCGCAGCACCGAGCCCCACCACACGCTGGCGTCTTTTCTCAGGCGAACCCGCCCGATCAGCACGGCGGTGTCCGCGACCCAGTACTCGCCATCGCCCGGAAGCTCGGGCCGCTCGCCGTCCAACTCGTAAACCGCCATCGCCGCGCTCCGGGCGCGACCTTGCCATGGCGCGCACGCCTTGGCGAGCGGAACACTAGCCGAGGGAAAGGCGGACGGCGTCAACCGCCATGACCACGACGCTGCCCGACATCAGGCTCCACAGGCCGGCGATGATGGTGGCGAGCATGGCGATCTCGAACCGCCGCGGGTCGAGCGCGCGGGCGCGCATCGTATTGCGCAGGATGATGAAGGGCGCGGCGAACACCAGGAGCGGCACGGCGGCGAAGGTTTTGGGCTTGGGGCCCTCGCCGAGCAGGCGAAAGCTCGCCGGCCGATCGGCGAGAAGCTGGTAGGCCGAGCAGATGAGCCCGGCGACAGCGAATCCGATCGCGAGCACCAACAACGAATGAAAGGATTCGGCCATGGCTCCCTGGCACCTGCCCCGTGCGAGGACTTCTGCCGAATCGCGCGCGGGCGCGCCAGGCAATCGTTAAGAAAGGGTAAACGCCGCCTGCGGCACGTGAAAAAGACCCGTGTTTACAGGCGGTTGGACTGCGCCATCATGATCGCCGATTCGATCTGGCGAGGTCGTTATGCGCGCGCTCAGTCCCGCCGCCAGGCTGCGCGGTCATGGCGGCCACCGGCTGGCGCTGCCGGTCGCCGGCCTCTCGGCGCTCGGCCTATGCGCCCTCGCCTACGTGATCTACGTGCTGTGGCCGCGCTGGCCGCAAGCCCCGGTCGGGCTCGATGCGCCGTCGCTGCCGATCGTGGTCGCCGACGTAGTGTTCAAGGTGCCGCCGGCGGCCATCCGCCAAAAAGTCCAGCGCCACGCCGGCACCCAGGCGCGCATCGACCTCGCCTATTTCTGGCCCTCGCTCGCGCCAGCCGCTGTGGCCAGGAACGATGCGAGCGCGCCCACGCCGGCGAGCGAACGCATCTTTGTCACCATCACCGCGGCGGCGACGCTGGTGCCGGGTGATCGGCTGAAGCTGATCTATCCTCGCTATGCGGACGCCCTGGCGATTGCGGGGCCTGCGGGGCTTGCCGCCGTCGCGTTCCGCAACGGTACGCCATACCAGGGCGAAGACCTGCTGTTTGACCCGGCAGCGCCCGGGCGCTTCCTCGTCCGCTGCACGCGTCCGAAGGAAGCCGCGCGCGGCACCTGCCTGTACGAGCGCCTGATCGGGCCGGCGACGGTGATCATGCGCTTTCCGCGCGACTGGCTCGACCAGTGGCGCGCGGTGCTTGCCGGCATCGATCGCCTGATCACCGCGCTCCAGGGCGCGGGCGGCTGACGTACACCCGCGGGCGCGCGGCTATTCCAGATCGGCACCCAGGATCGCCATCTGGAAATTGTAGGAGCGCTCCTCGTCCTCGTCGTCGACGAACAGCACCCCGACGAATTCCTCGCCGATATAGACCTCCGCGGAATCATCCTTGCGCGGGCGCGGCACCACGCGGATGCGCGCGTTGCCGAACTGGCGCCGCAGATAGTTTTCGAGCTTGCGGATTTCCTCCACGCGCAACGTCGCTCTCCCCCCAAAACGCCCGTCAGCGCGGCAGGTCAGATGCTGAAGTCGGACAGCATCTGGTCCATGGTGCGCGAGGGCTCGGCGCAGCCGGCCTCGCCGACCACCTTGGCGGGCACGCCTGCCACAGTGACATTGTTGGGCACATCCTTGACCACCACCGAGCCGGCGGCGATGCGCGCGCAGTAGCCGACCTCGATGTTGCCCAGAATCTTGGCGCCCGCCCCGATCATGACGCCATGGCGGATCTTGGGGTGGCGGTCGCCGGTCTCCTTGCCGGTGCCGCCGAGCGTGACGCCGTGCAGCAGCGACACGTCATCCTCGATCACCGCGGTCTCGCCCACCACCAGCCCGGTGGCATGGTCGAGGAAAATGCCGCGGCCGAGACGCGCCGCCGGATGGATGTCGCACTGGAACACTTCGGAGGAGCGGCTCTGCAGGTAGTAGGCGAAGTCCTTGCGGCCCTTGCCCCACAGCCAGTGCGCGAGGCGCTGGGTTTGCACGGCGTGGAAGCCCTTGTAGTAGAGCAAGGGCTCGATGAAGCGCTGGGTCGCCGGATCGCGGTCGAAGGTGGCCACGATGTCGGCGCGAAACATCTCGCCGAGCGCCGGCATCTCGCCGAGCGCGTCGGCATAGGCCTGCCGGATGAGATCGCCCGGCAGGCACGAGTGATCGAGCCGATCCACGATGCGGTGCACGACGGCCGCTTCGAGCCTGTCGTGGTGAAGCACGGACGTGTAGATGAACGAGGCGATCTCGGGCTCGCGGCGCACCATCTCCTCCGCCTCGCGGCGGATGCGCCGCCATACCGGATCGACCGTGTCGAGGGCGGGTCTTGTCTGCTGCTGGGCCATGGCCGGCCACTCCTTCGAAACTCGGGGCGCTGTTCTAGCACAGATCGATGCCGGCGGAGTACCGCTGCGACGCTATCCGATCTTAACGTCAACGGGGCCGAGATTGTTCAGGAATTCGAGGACGGCGGACGAGAACTGGTCATTCTGGTCTCCCGCCACCATGTGGCGGGCACCCGCCACGTCGGCGTAGGAGGCGTGCGGCACGGCCGCCAGGAACTCCTTCACGTGCGCCTCCTGCACGAGTTCGGAGGAGCCGCCGCGCACCAGCATGACCGGCAATCGCAGCGCTCTGGCGGCCGCCAGCATGAATTCCTCATAGCGCTCACGATCGGCCTCGATCAGTCGGCGGCCGTCCAGAAATCGCGGGTCCCAATGCCAGCGCCAGCGCCCGTCGGGGTGCAGGCGCAGGTTCTTGCGCAGCCCTTCGTGCGAGCGCGGGCGGGGCCGGTGCGGCAGGTAGGCGGCGACCACCTCGGCAGCTTCCGCCACCGAGGCAAAGCCCTCCGCCGCGTGGGCGCGCATGAAGGCCTGCACCTTGGCGACGCCGGAATAGTCGACCCGCGGGGTGATGTCGACCAGGACGAGGCCCGAGAACACGGGCGGGCGGCCCTCGCGTGCCGCCTCCCCTTCCGCAGTCAACGCTGCGATGCCGCCGAGCGAGGCGCCGGTCGCCACCGGCCGCACGCCGGCGCGCTCGCCGATGCTCTCGGCCAGCGCGCGCGCATCAGCTGCAAAGTCGCGGAAGTCGTAGGCGCCGCTGGCGATCCACTCGGAGTCGCCGTGGCCGCGCTGATCGACGCAGAAGGCGGTCATGCCGGCGCGCGCAATCGCCTCGGCGGTGCGCCGCCAGGCGTGGCGGGTCTGGCCGCCGCCATGCAGCAGCAGCACCGGGCGCCCGCGCTCGCCAAAAACGTCGGCCACGAGGTTGTTGTCGTCAGCGCCGACGAAGATCTCGCGGCGCGCTGCCATGCGGCGGATCATGGTCGCGAACCCGAGAGCGAGGCGCTGCGGCGCGCGGGCAAGGGCGATATTGTCCTCCGCGGCCTGGTCACGAGCGGTCCTCGAGGAATTTCAGGACGCCGTCCCGGTAGATGCGGTCGCCAACCGCGAACATGTGGTCGCGCTCGGGGATTTCGAGGACGCGCGCGCCCGCGATGAGCGCCGCCAGCTCGTGCGGGGAGCCCGCGATGGTGTCCTTCGTGCCCACCGCGATCAGCACCGGCACCTTGATGCCGGCAACCTCGGCGCGCGACAGCGCGCGGCCGCCGCCGCGCAGGCAGGCGGCGAGCGCGCGCCGATCCGACCCGGTTTGCTCGGCGAAGCGGCGGAACATGATGGCCTGCGGATCGCTGACCTCGGCGAGCGAGGGCGCTTCCAAGGCCCGCGCGATGGGCTCGGGCAGGCCGCGGCCTTCGACCAGCCGCTTGCCGACGCCGCCGAGGATCACCGCGCGCACGCGGTCCGGCCGCGCAATTGTCAGGTTGGCGGCGATGCGCGCGCCCATCGAGTAGCCCATCACGTCCGCGCGGGCCAACCCCAGGTGATCGAGAAGCGCGCGCACGTCGTCGGCCATCACCGCGCGGTCGTAGTCGAGGGGATCATAGAGCTTGCTCGAGGCGCCGTGGCCGCGATTGTCGAGCGCAATCGCGCGCCGGCCAGCGGCGGTCAGCGCCGCCACCCACCCGGGCGTCACCCAGTTGATCTCCTTGGTCGAGGCAAAGCCGTGAATGAGGACGATCGGCTCGCCTTCGCCCTCGTCGAGATAGGCAATCTCGACCGGGCCGTTGCGGAACGATGCCATGTCGGCGATGAACACGCGCTGGTCGGACGGCGACGTTATACAGGCGGGCGTGCGGTTGCCAAGGCGCGCCGCTGCGGGCGCAGGCGGCGCCCCCGCCGCCGGCCCATGCGAATAGCGCTGCGCGTCAGGCGCTCGGCCGCGCCCTTGACCGCCGCGCAGAAGCCGACGGCCGCGAGCAGCACCGCGAACAGCGAGCTTGCCAGTTCGAAGGCCGCGACCGTGAGGACGATGGCGGCGCGGCCGGCGACCTTCAGAATGGCGCGCGTCTTCGTCCCCTTCGCCTCCGCCAGCCGGGCGAAGCGCGCGAGGTCGCGCGGCTCCTGTGCGAGTTTCAGGGCGTCGAGCGCGGCTTGCGACCCCGATTTGGCCTGCACGCGGCCGACATCGCCGGCGTGTCGCACGAGTCCGTCGGCGTTCTTGTACGTGACCGCCTCGCGCAGCGAGCGCCCGAAGGCGGCGGCGAGCGGCGGACTCATGCGGCCGGTCTTGCGCGCGGCCTTGGCGAGCGACAGGCCGAGGCGCGCCGGCGTTGCGCCGCCGAACG
>DATBWJ010000239.1:0-13776 GCA_036514935.1 Xanthobacteraceae bacterium | reverse complement strand
CCGCGGGCTCGTGCACGAGCCCTGCCGCGAGGGCTTCCACCGCGCGCTGATGATCTGCCTTGCCCGCCTCGGCCAGCGCGACCGGCTGATCGCTCACTACGAGCACTGCCGCCGGGTGTTGAAGGCCGAACTCAGCGTGGGACCGACGCCGGAGACCGAGCGCCTCTATCGCGATCTGGTTGTCGACGGCAAAGCGGGCGCCTCCGGCGCGAAGCCGCGACGTTAGGTCACAGTTCGCCATCGCCTGCTGATCGTCATCGCCGCGCCAATCGTCTGCGTGCGGCGCGCGCAAGCCCTTTCTGTTACCGGACCGTTACCGCGGCTTGCTAGGCGCCAGCCCCAACAAGTGCTCGCGCGGCGGTTCGGCGATGGCGACGGCCAGCAAGGCGGTATCGTTCGTTGCGCGCATTTGGCTCGAGAGCGGGCCGAATGGGGATGCGTGCTGGCGTGGCTACGTGAAGCACGTTCAAAGCGGCCGGGGCAGTTTCTTCGATGACCTGCGCGCATTGCGAACGTTCGTGGAGGGGACCAGCGGTATCGCGGGCGCGGCCCTGCAACTGCGGCCCCGGCGCGCGGGCCACGCAGTCGCGGCGGGCGCGCGCAAGCGCGCGCCCGCGCGACCCAAGAAGCAGCGCAACGTCTGAGGGGGAGCTGGCGATGCGGAGACCGTTTCCGACTCTTGCGACGCAGGGACAGGCTGCGCGGATCGCACTCGCATCGTGCGCGCTCGCCGCGTTGCTGCTCGCGCCCGACGCCGCCCTGGCGCAGGATTCGTTGAGCGTGCCGAGCTATGGCGAGCCGGCGCGAATCGACAGCCGCTTGGTGGTGTGGGTGGCCGCGCAGCTCCACCTGATGTTCGCCGCCTTCGTGCTCGCGGTGCCGATGTTCGCGCTCTACATCGAGTGCGTGGGGTGGTACCTCGCCAAGCGCGATCCGGCTGGCGCGGCGCGCTACGACTGGCTCGCGCACGAGATGGCGCGCCTGCTGCCGCCGGCCTACTCGCTGACCGCGATCAGCGGAGCGTTCCTCGGTTTCGCGCTGTTTGCGGCCTATCCCCGCTTCATGGGGTACATGACGAACATTTTCGGCCCCACCTTCATCATCTACCCGCTGTTTTTCATCGCCGAGACCGTCTGTCTTTACCTTTGGTACTACGGCTGGGACGGCCTGCAGGGCGACCGCAAGTGGCTGCATGTCGTCATCGGCGTGCTGCTCAACGTGTTCGGCACCATCGTCATGTTCATCGCCGACGCCTGGGCCACGTTCATGATGACGCCGGCCGGCGTCGACCAGAGCGGCAACCTCGTCAGCCTCTACGCCGCCGTGTGGAACCCGGGCTGGATGCCGCTCAACATCCATCGCCTGGTCGCCAATATCACCTTCGGCGCGCTGTTGTGCGCGGCCTACGCCGCCTATCGGTTCCTGCTCGCGACCAGTCACGAGGAGCGCGCGCTCTACGACTGGATGGGCTACACCGGCAACCTCATCGCGCTCTTCACCATGCTGTTCCTGCCGTTCGCCGGCTATTATTTCGGCTTCGAGCTGTTCGCGTTTTCGGCGACCTACGGCGTCACGCTGATGGGCGGCGTGCTGTCGTGGCTGTTCATCATCCAGGCGATCGTGATCGCGGCGTTGTTCATCGGCGCCGCCTATTATGCGTGGCTGGGGTTCCTGCGCATTCCCGGCTCCGGACGCGAGCAACGCTGGGTGCCGGCGTTCAACATCATCCTCGTGGTCGGCTTCGCGGTGTGGGCCACCCCGCACACGATGGCGGCGTCGATCGAGGAGTCGACGGGCGGTTTCCATCCGCTGTTGGGCGCGCTCGGCCTGATGGCGCCGAAGATGATCGCGGTGACGGTGATCCTGCTCGTGCTCTATGTGAGCTATCTGCTCTATCGCCGCGCCGGCCGCATGCTGACGGTGCCGTGGGCGGCGACCGGTTCGGCCGTGCAATGGGCGTTGATCGCGCTGACAGCCGCCGCCATCATCGGGCTCGGCATCTACGGATACTACGCGCCGGCGCACATCCGCATTCAGACGTCGATCTGGCAGATCCTGGTGTTGATGGCCGGCATCGTCGTCACGTTCGTGCTCGACCAGTTCCTGCTGCGCGACGCGCGCACTGTGGCGCCGGTGCGCTGGGGCACAATGCCGCGGCGCGGCCAGTACGTCCTCGTCGCGCTCGCCTTCATCATCGTGTGGCTGATGGCGCTGATGGGCTATGCGCGCAGCGGCGTGCGGCTGAACTGGCACATCTTCGGCATCATGGAGGACACCTCCGCCGGCGCGGGCCTGCCCTCGCTCGGCGAGGCTGCGGTGGTGATCACGGCGATCACGCTGATTTTCTTCGTGCTGCTCGCCGCCTCGTTCGCGTTGTCGGGGATGAGCGCCGGTTCGAAGGAACACGCTCCCGCGCGCGGCGTGGCGGCGGCGGGTTGAGGGGGGATAAGCGATGGCGGCTACGATGACCCTTGGGCGCGTCGTCGGCCCGGTTATTCCGGCCCTCGTCGTCCTTGGCTTCTTCGTGTGGTTCTCCAACTGGATTCCGCAGACGCGGTGGGAACCGCCAAAGGCGCGCGCGATCGGCGCGCAGATGACGCCGGCCGAGCTTGCGCGCGTCGGCGCGCTCCTCGCGCGCGAGCGCGGCTGCCTGACCTGCCACACGATCGAGCCGGGGGTCGGCGCCAAGGGTCAGGGCCGCGGCCCCAACTTCGCCAATCTCGCCGCCCGCCGCGCCAGCGGCGTCGCCGGCGGGCCGTCCGACCTCGCCGGCTATCTGACACAGAGCCTGTATGAGCCGGGCGCCTACCTCGTCGAGGGCTACGCCAACATCATGCCGCCGTCGTTCCGGCCGCCGGCCAAGCTCACCTACGAGGAGATGACGGCGGTCGTGAATTATCTGATGTCGCTGGGGGGCACGCCGACGGTCAAGGTCGGCGCTTTGCCGCGGCCGCCTGCGGAGGCCGGCCGCGCAGTGGCCGCGCTGCTGGCGGCGCCGGGGGCGCCGGCGGCGACGGCCGCCCTGGAAAAGTACAACTGCCTCACCTGCCATGCGCTCGCTCCGGGCCAGGACCTGCCCGGTCCGCCGCTCGTGCTGGCGACGCTGCGCGAGAACGCGGCGGCGCGCGGACTGAGCCTTGAGGGTTTCCTCGTTGAATCGATCGTGCTGCCGCGCGCATTCGTGCGCGGCGATTTCCCGGCCGACCTGATGCCGGACGATTACGGCAGCCAGATCAGTGCCGGCGAACTGCACGCCATCGTCGCCTTCCTCTCCTCGCCGGAGAAAAAGCAATGATTGGCCGGCTCACTCGCAATCTTCCACTGCCGACCGGCGCGTTCCTCGTTCTCGCCGTCGCCTACATCGCGCTCAAGCTGATACGGCCGGTGATCCCCGGCAGTGTCATCCTGCTCTACATGGGCTTTGTGCTTGCCGGCGTCGTCATCCATGTCACGCTCACCGACGAGCGCATTCGGCGCTTCCGCGACTTCTTCGTGCCGAGCGCGCGGGAGGGGCGAAGCCTCACCTGGCAACGCTACGGCCTGCTCCTGGTCATTCCCCTGGTGCTGGCGTGGGGCACCTATGACGCCACGCGACCAAGCTATGCCCCGCCGGTCGAGATTTTCCAGCGCCATCCGACCGCCGGCGAAGGGATACTCGAGCGCATCAAGGTGCCGGATTGGGCGGCAACTCCGGCGCGCTGGAGCGCCGAGACCGTCGCCAAGGGCAAGGCCGTCTACGCCGCCAATTGCGCGGTCTGCCACGGCGACAATCTGGACGGCAAGGGGCCGGCGGCCGAAGGCTTCCGCTACCCGATCCGGCCCGCCGATTTCCGCGACGTCGGAACAATCGGGCAGCTCACGCTGCCCTACGTCTACTGGCGCCTTACCGTCGGCGGCATCCAAAACGAGTTCAACAGCGCCATGCCGCGCTGGGTGGCGCCAGCGGAGGCGGCGAACGCCTCGACCCTGCACGGCTACGACCTCACGCCGGAGGAGGCGTGGCAGGTGATCGTCTACCTCTACAAGGCGACCGGGTTCGAGCCGCGCCAAGAGGGCGAAACCGTTGACCACCGAGGCCACTGAGGACGACCGATGACCGATCACGCCGACAAGAAGAGCACGCCCGCCTCCGTCCTCACCCGGCGCCAGATGCTGGCGGCCGGCGCTGGCGCTGCCGCCGGCGCTGTCGCGCTCGACAGCGCGCTCGCCGCCGAGCCAAAACTGCTCGGCAAGACGCTGGTGCCCGCCACCCGCGTCGACAATCCGCTCGAATACTACCCCGACCGGGCGTGGGAGAAGGTCTACCTCGACCAGTACGCCTACGATCGCAGTTTCACCTTCGTGTGCTCGCCCAATGACACCCACGGCTGCCGCGTCCGTGCCTTCGTGCGCAACGGCGTGGTGACACGCGTCGAGCAGGACTACGAGCACCAGAACTACAAGGACCTCTACGGCAACACCGCCTCGCGCGCCTGGAACCCGCGCATGTGCCTGAAGGGTTTTACGCTGCCGCGCCGGGTCTACGGCCCCTACCGGCTGAAATATCCGATGGTGCGCAAGGGCTGGAAGCAATGGGCCGACGACGGTTTCCCGTCGCTGTCCGACGAGCCGGCGCTGCGCACCAAGTACAAGTTCGACTCGCGCGGCACCGATACGCTCGTGCGCCTGTCCTGGGACGAGATCAACACCTATCTCGCCAAGGGCCTGCAGGCCATTGCCACGACCTACAGCGGCGAGCAGGGCCGCCGCCGCCTGATCGAGAAGGACGGCTATCAGCTGGAACTGCTGGAGCACTGGGGCGGCGCCGGCACTCGCACGATGAAGTTCCGCGGCGGCATGGGCCTGCTCGGCGTCATCGGCAAATACGGCCTCTATCGCTTCGGCAACATGATGGCGCTGCTCGATGCGCGCGTGCGCGGCGTCACTCCCGAGCAGTCGCTCGGCGGCCGCAACTGGTCAAACTACACCTGGCACGGCGATCAGGCGCCCGGCCATCCGTTCGTCCACGGCATTCAAGCCTCGGATGTTGACTTCAACGACCTGCGCTTCTCCAAGCTCACCGTGCAGGTCGGCAAGAACCTGGTCGAGAACAAGATGCCGGAGTCCCACTGGCTCAACGAGATCATGGAGCGCGGCGGACGCATCGTGGTGATCGCGCCCGAGTACAACCCGCCGGCGACCAAGGCGGATTACTGGATGTCGGTGCGGCCGGGCCTGTCGGATACGGCGATCTTCCTCGGCGTCGCCAAGTACCTGATGGAAAAAGGCTGGTACGACGTCGAATTCGTCAAGAAATTCACCGACTTTCCGCTGCTGGTGCGCACCGACACGCTCAAGCGGCTCAAGCCCGAGGAAATTATCGCCGGCTATCGCAATCAGGACATTTCCAAGGGTCCGAGCTTCACCGTTCAGGGACTGACCGCCGAGCAGCGCGAGCGGATCGGTGATTTCACTGTTCGCGACGAGCGCACGGGACAGTTCGTCGCGCTCACGCGCGATGACGTGGGCCAGACGCTCGCCGCCAAGGGTATTGACCCCGCGCTCGAATGGCGGGGCCAGGTGACCCTGGTCGACGGCCGCACGGTCGAAGTGATGACGATTTGGGAGAGCTACAAGATCCATCTGCGCGACTACGACCTCGACACCGTCGCCGACATATGTGGCGCGCCCAAGGACCTGATCGAGCAGCTTGCCAAGGATTTCGGACGCCGGTTTTGGGACCCCGACTTTGTCGGCAAGCCGCGCGAGGCCTATCCGGTCTCGATCCATTACGGGGAAGGCATCAATCATTATTTCCACGCCACCCTGCATAACCGTGCCACCTACCTGCCGCTAATGCTGGTGGGAAGCATCGGCTTCCCCGGTTCGGGCGGCCATACCTGGGCCGGCAACTACAAGGCCGCGAACTTCCAGGGCTCCGACTGGTCGGGCAGCGGGTTCAAGGGCTGGGTCGCGGAGGACCCGTTCCATCCCCAACTGGAGGCAAACGAGCCGCTCACCAAGAAGCACGTGCATGGCTACTCCTACGACGAGGAGGTCGGCTACTGGGCCCATGGCGACCGCGTGCTCGTCGTCGACACGCCGAAATACGGCCGCAAAGTGTTCACCGGCAAGTCCCACCTGCCGACGCCGACCAAGGTGATCTGGACGACCAACGTCAATCTCATCAACAACGCCAAGTGGGCCTACGAGCTGATCAAGAACATCAACCCGAAGGTCGACATGATCGTCACCCAGGACGTGGAGATGACCGCGTCCTGCGAGTACTCCGACTTCGTCCTGCCGGCCAACACCTGGATGGAGTTCCAGGCGCTCGAGATTACGTCGTCGTGCTCCAATCCGTTCCTGCAGATCTGGGGGCGCGACGGCCTCAAGCCGCTCTACGACAGCCGCGACGACCTGCGGATCATGACGGGAGTGGCCGAAAAGCTCACCGAATTGACCGGCGACCGCCGCTTCCGCGACTACTGGAAGTTCGCCCTGGAGGGACGCGAGGACGTCTACATCGACCGGCTTATGGGTACCTCCACGACCGGCCACGGCTACACGACCAAGGACATCCTGGACGGCAAGTATGGCGTGCCCGGCGGCGCGTTGATGCTGTACCGGACCTACCCGCGCATGCCGTTCTGGGAGCAGCTTTATGACAGCATGCCGTTCGGCACCGACAGCGGCCGCATGCACGCCTATTGCGATATTCCCGAGGCGATCGAGCACGGCGAGAACTTCATCGTGCATCGGGAAGCGCCCGAGGCGACGCCCTACCTGCCTAACGTCATCGTCAGCACCAATCCCTACATCCGGCCCGACAACTACGGGTTTACGCCCGAGCTGGTGCAGGCCAAGGTGCTCGATGCCGACGTGCGCACGGTGGCCAACAACAAGCTGAGCTGGGCGCAGGTCAAGAGCACGCAGAATCCGCTGTGGCGGGAGGGCTATCGCTTCTTCTGCACCACGCCGAAGTCGCGCCACACGGTGCACTCGCAATGGACCGTCACCGACTGGAACTTCATCTGGAGTTCCAACTTCGGCGATCCCTACCGCGCCGACAAGCGCAGCCCCGGCGTCGGCGAGTGGCAGATCCAACTCAACCCGCAGGCCGCCAAGGATCTCGGCATCGAGGACGGCGACTACGTCCATGTCGACGCCAATCCCGTGGACCGGCCCTATGTCGGCTGGCGGCCCGACGATCCCTTCTACAAGGTCTCGCGGCTCAAGCTGCGGGTCAAATACAACCCGGCCTATCCCTACAATTTCACGATGATGAAGCACGCCTCCTTCATCGCCACCGAGCGCAGCGTGCTCGCGCACGAGACGCGCCCGGACGGGCGCGCTGTCTCGGCCGACACCGGCTACCAGTCGAGCTTCCGCTACGGCTCCCAGCAGAGCCTGACGCGAAGCTTTCTCATGCCGATGCACCAGACCGACAACCTGTTCCACAAGGCCAAGGCCGGTATGTCGTTCATCTACGGCTTCGAAGGCGACAACCACGGCATCAACACGGTGCCCAAGGAGACGCTGGTCAAGATCGAGAAGGCCGAGGCGGGTGGCCCCGACGGCAAGGGCGTATGGGAGCCGGTGCGCAGCGGCTTCACGCCCAGCCACGAGAACGATCTGATGAAGCGCTTCCTCGCGGGCGATCTGGTCAGCGTCAAAGGTGGGTCATGAAACAACTTGAGCTCGACGACCCGCACGAGCTGGTCGGCGTCAGCCTCGCCGAGGGCGACGGCGATTACATGGCCGAGTGCCTGGTCGAGGAGTACTTGCTGCTCGGCTGGAGCGACCGGCAGCTCATGTCCTTGTTCGAGCGGCCGTGCTTCGGCATGACGCACCGCATCTATCTCGACCGCGGTCATCAATACGTCGCGGAACTCATCGCGCACGTCCGTGCCAAGTGGACGGCAAACGAAACGGATGGCTGTCATGCCTGAAGTCTTCAACTGGCAGCTCGGCCGCAAGATGAACTACCCCTACGCGGAACGTCATCCGCGCTGGCAGTTCGCGTTCGTGTTCAACATCAATCGCTGCATCGCCTGCCAGACCTGCACCATGGCCTGCAAGTCGACCTGGACCTTCTCCAAGGGCCAGGAATACATGTGGTGGAACAACGTCGAGACCAAGCCCTATGGCGGCTATCCGCGGTCGTGGGACGTCAAGACGCTCGGTCTTCTCGACGAGGCTCACCGCAAGGCGGGTCGCAACGCGAGCTGGGATGCCGGCCAGCGTGCGAGTGATCGCCCCTATGGCACCTACGAGGGAATGACGATCTTCGAGGCGGCGCGCAGCGGCGAGCGGCGCGAAGAGGTCGCGCTCGGCTACGAACCGAGCGATGAGGAGTGGCGCGCGCCCAACTTCTACGAGGACACCGCCACCGGCGCGCAGGACGACCCCGCCAAGCTCAACATGAAGCCGGTCAGCCTGCCAGTCCACGACACGTGGTTCTTCTATCTCCAGCGCCTGTGCAACCACTGCACCTATCCGGCCTGCCTGTCGGCCTGCCCGCGCGGCGCCATCTACAAGCGGCCGGAGGACGGCATCGTCCTGATCGATCAGGGCCGCTGTCGCGGCTACCGCAAGTGCGTCGCGCAATGCCCCTACAAGAAGCCGATGTTCCGCGCCGCGACGCGGGTGAGCGAGAAATGCATCGCCTGCTACCCGCGCGTGGAGGGCAAGGATCCGGTGACCGCGGGCGAGCCGATGGAGACGCGCTGCATGGCGGCCTGCGTCGGCAAGATCCGCCTGCAGGGGCTCGCGCGCATCGGCGAGGACGGCACGTGGGCTGAGGACCGCTACAACCCGCTCTATTACCTCATCAAGGTCGAGAAGGTCGCGCTGCCGCTCTATCCGCAGTTCGGCACCGAGCCCAACGGCTACTACATCCCGCCGCGCTGGGTGCCGCGCCCCTATCTGCGGCAGATGTTCGGTCCCGGCGTCGACGAGGCGATCGAGAAATACTCTTTCCCCTCGCGCGAGCTGCTGGCGGTGCTCCAGCTCTTCCGCGCGTCGCAGACGATCATGTTCCGCTACGAGATCATCGAGGGCGAGAAGATCTTCGAGCGGACGGTCAACGGCAAGCGGTGGGCGATGTACAACGACACCGTCGTCGGATTCAGCAAGAGCGGCAAGGAGGTCGCTCGCGTCACCGTCGAGGAGCCGAAATACGTGCGCCCCGCCAAGCACTACAACTCGATCTGAGGCTCGGCCATGATGGATGCCGCAACATCAAGAGCAACCGCCCGCAGCCAGGTCTACGCGTTCCTGGCGCAAGCTTTCGCCGAGCCGGACGCGGCCAGCCACGCCGGCCTGCAGGCGATGCTGGGCGCCGCCGAGGCCGCGCTGGCTGTGCTCGACGCCGCGGAAAGCCGCGCCGCTTTCGCCGAGGTGCGCGCCGAACTCGAGCGCGTGGACGCAAGCGAGCGCGCCGCCGCCCATCACCGCATTTTCGGGCACTTGGTGTCGGGCGACTGCCCGCCCTACGAGAGCGAGTACGGCAACTCCCACATTTTCCAGAAGACGCACTGTCTTGCCGATCACGCCGGCTTCCTCGAAGCGTTCGGGTTGGCACCGGCGCCGGGTTTTGCCGATCGGCTCGATCACATCGCCATCGAGCTCGAATTCCTGCACGTGCTTGCCGCCAAGGAGGCCTACGCGCTCGCGCATGGCCACGGCGAGGAACGCCTCACCATCGTGCGCGAGGCCGCGCGCAAGTACGTGCAGGATCACGTCGGCCGCTGGGTTCCCGCGTTTGCGGTCCGCCTGGAGGCGAAGGCGCAGGAGGGCCCCTATGCCGCGCTGGCGCGGCTGCTCGCCGCCTTCATCGCCGAGGAGACGCGCGAGCTGGGCATCACGCCGGTGGCGGCATCCGCATTAGCACCGGAGCCGCAGCCGGACGACGGGACGGCTGGCTGTGAGGGTTGTTTGACCGGGGCGGAGCTGGGCCCCGCAATGCGAGGCGAGCCATGAAGCCGTCGACGAAGGACAATGCGCTGCGCATGACGCGCAGGGTGTGGCTGGGGGTACCGGTGGTCGGCAGCCTGGCCTGGCTCGCCGGCGCGACCCGCCGCGCGTCGGCGCAAGAAGTGCAGAAGGCCTCGCTGCTCGCCAAGGCCGTCGAGCGGGTGCCGGATGATCCGCAGGATGCACGCTGGCGCGAGGCCGACTCGCTCGACGTCCCGCTGGCGCCGCAGGCGGTGGTCAAGCCGCGCGTCTTCGAGTCCGCCATCAAGGCGCTCGGCGTACGCGCGCTCTACGACGCCGAGCGCATCGCCGTCCTCCTCACCTGGCGCGACGGCAGTCGCGACGCGCGCATCGGCAGCACGGGCACGTTTCGCGACGCGGTGGCGATCGAATTTCCCGGCGACCCCGCCACCGGCATTCCCTACTTCGCGATGGGCGAGCCCGACAAGCCGGTCGTCATCTACCAGTGGAAGGCCGATTGGCAGTTCGGCGAGGAGCGTGACGAGGAGGGGCACTACCCGGGCATGGTGGCCGACGAATATCCGTTCTCGGGCCGCGAGCCGGGCCAGATCGCCACGGCGGCGGACTATGCCAAAGGAGGCGACCGCGCCTTTGTCACGTCCTGGCATGCCGGCAACCCTCTCGGCGACCGCGAGCTCCAGCGGCGCACGGCGGTCGAGAAGCTTGAGGCCGAAGGATTTGGCACGCTGACCAGCCTGCCGGCCGATCGCCAGGACGGCCGCGGCAAGGCGTCGTGGACGAATGATGCCTGGTCGCTGGTGCTCACCATTCCGCGCGCGCAGGAGCGCTTCCGTTTTGAGCCGGGGATGACGGTGCCGATCGCGTTCGCCGCCTGGGATGGCGGCAAGCAGGAGCGCGGCGGCGAGAAGGCGGTATCGACTTGGTATTTCATGAGCCTGGAAAAGCCGGTCGGGACGCTCGCCTACGTCAGTCCCGTGTTGGCGTTCGTGGGCGCGGCCGCAGTTCAGGCCTGGGGGCTGCACTGGCTGCGGCGGCGCGCGCGGCAGGGCGCCGGGCCGGGGGCATGATCTGTCATGCAGGGCCCGGCGCCCCAGATCGTCTGCGCTTCACCGCACGAGCCGGTGGCGACGCCTGCCCCCACTTCGCTGGCGCGCATTCTGGTGGCCGTCGACGCCTCCGACCATGCCAACCGGGCGATCTCCGAGGCCGCCCGCCTTGCGGCATCGGCCGGCGGCACGGTGACCGGCATCCACGCCTACGCCGCGCGCCTGCACGATCGCCGATTCCGGCAGATGGAAGGTGGACTGCCGGAACGCTACCGGGAAGAGAGCGAGCTTGAGCGCCAGCGCGAGATCCACGACGGACTGATCACGCGCGGCCTCGGTATCATCGGCGACAGCTACCACGATGCCGCGGCGAGGGCCTGCACCGCAGCGGCGGTTTCCTACGAGCGCCTGAGCCCCGAGGGCAAGAACTACCGGCGCATCGTCGAGGCGGCCGCGGGCGGAGCATTCGACGTGCTGGTGCTCGGCGCGCTCGGTCTCGGCGCCGGCGATGACGGGGCGCTCGGAACGGTCTGCACGCGGGTGACGCGCCGCTCGCCCATCGACGTTCTGGTCATCCGCGATCACCGCCGCCCGCTCGGCGACGGCCCGTTGGTCGTCGGCATCGACGGCTCGCCGCAATCGTTCGGCGCGTTGCGGACCGCCATCGATCTCGGCCGCCGGCTCGGCGCCCCGGTCCACGCGGTGGCGGCCTACGATCCCTATTTCCACTATGTCGCGTTCCAGCGCATCGCCGGCGTGCTCAGCGAGGAGGCGGGCCGGGTCTTCCGCTTCAAGGAGCAGGAGAAGCTGCACGAAGACATCATCGATGACGGGCTTGCCAAGATCTACAGCTCGCATCTCGAAGTCGCCCGCGCCGTGGCGCGCGCGGACGGAGCCGAGATCACGACCGCCCTGCTCGACGGCAAGCCCTACGCGGCGATCGTCCGCTATCTCGCCGACAGCGGCGCGAGCCTGGTGCTCGTCGGCAAGCTCGGCGTCCACGCCGATGCCGACCTCGACATCGGCGGCACCGCCGAGAACCTGCTGCACCGGGCGCCGTGCCATGTGTGGATCGGCAGCGCCACGCACACCCCGCCGATTGACGCGGTGGCGCGCGAGACGATTGCATGGAGCGCCGAGGCCGAGCAGAAGATCGCTCGCGTGCCGGAGTCGGTGCGCAACATGGTGCGCATGGTCATCCTTCGCTACGCGCAGGAGCAGGGACACACGGTCATCACCTCGGCGCTGGTCGATGAGGCGACCGCGCGCTTCTGCCCGGGCCACCACAAGGCGGCCGGCGAGGGCGCGGTGGGATGGACGAGCGAAGCGAACGCGCTGATCGGGGCCATCGCTGACCCGTCGACGGCGGCCGACGTTCGGCTGCGCGCCGAGAAGCGCGCGCGGCGCGAGGGCGCGGCCGAGGTGAAGAGCGATCACGTTCGTGCGTTCCTGGCGGGGCAAGCGCAGGCGAGCCCGCCGTGGAGCGCGGCGGCGTTGGCGCGGCTTGCGCGCGTGCCGGAGATGGCGCGGGAGGCCGTGCGGCGGCGGGCCGGGCTCCTGGCGCGCGATGCCGGCGAGGCCGAGGTGATGATCGAGACCGTCGAGGCGGCACTCGCCGAGTCGCGCGGGATGATGGAACAGGCCATGCGGAGCGGAGGCCACAAGATGGGGCCGCACCGCGGCGGGTGACGTCATGGCCGCCACGACCGAGCCGCCCTTCCTCGTGGCGTTGAACCTCACGCGCCGCTGCAATCTCAAGTGCGCGCACTGCTATTTGGACGCTGGAACGCTGTGCAACGGCGCGCCGGACGAGCTTGCCACCGAGGAAGTCTTGACGCTGCTGGACGGTATCGCCTCGCTCAGCGGCGAAACCATGGTCGTGCTCACCGGCGGCGAGCCGCTGCTGCGGCCGGATATTGAGACGATCGCGCGGCGTGCCGCCGATCTCGGGCTGATGGTGGTCGTCGGTACCAACGGCACGCTCCTCAATGCGCGCCGCGTCGCGGCCTTGCAGGCGGCCGGCGTGCGCGCCGTCGGCATCAGCCTCGACTCGCTCGATCCGGACCATCACGACCGCTTTCGCGGCCTGCCGGGCGCGTGGGCGAGAACCGTCGCCGGCATCGATGCGTGCCGACGCGGCGGGCTGATATTCCAGCTCCACTTCACCGTCACCGACGACAACGCCGGCGAGCTCGACGACATGATCGCGTTCGCGCGCGAGGCGGGTGCCGCCGTGCTCAACGTGTTCTTCCTGATTTGCACCGGGCGCGGCCGCAGCCTGTCGAACATCACCGCCGAACGCTACGAGGCGGTGCTGCGCCGGCTTGCCGTGGCCGCGCGCGAGCAGTCGGCGCTGCTGGTGCGCGCGCGCTGCGCCCCGCACTTCAAGCGCCTCGCGCGCGAACTCGCGCTGCCGATCACGCTCGCCGACGGCTACGAGGCCGGCGGCTGCCTCGCCGGCACGCGCTACTGCCGGGTGACGCCGGAGGGCGAGCTCACGCCTTGTCCCTACATGGAGGCCTCGGCCGGCTCCGTGCGCACGCGCGCGTTCGCCGCCCTGTGGGAGGAGGCGCCGCTGTTTGCGGCGCTGCGCGCGCCGGCGCTCGAGGGCCGCTGTGGCCGCTGCGAGTACGCAAAGCTGTGCGGTGGCTGCCGGGCGCGGCCGCTGGCGCGCGACGGCAACCTGATGGGCGAGGATTTCCTGTGCGGTTACGAACCCGCCGGCGGCGCGGTGATCGAGCCGGCGGCGGAGGGAACCGCGCTTGCCTGGAGCGAGCAGGCGCAGGCTCGG
>DATBWJ010000238.1:0-2017 GCA_036514935.1 Xanthobacteraceae bacterium | reverse complement strand
GGGGGGGGGGAGCCGGCACCCCAGGCGCTCGTACAGCCGCCCGTGGCTCCCCTCCCGGAAGAGATAGACGTCGTGCTCGGTCAGCACCTTGCCTCGCTGCGAGGTCCGCCAGCGAGCTTTGGATGCGGCGCGCGGCCGCAGTGGAGCCCGCAATTTAGCATAGGCCGCGAGGCGCCACAAAGCCGCACGGCGCGGATGCGAAAATGCGCCCCATGACCGCGAGCGGCACGCAGGCGGCGCCTCTATCTGCCCTGGAGCGCCTGGATTCGATTTTCTCCGCGATCGCGGGCCGGCCGCTCGGCTTGTTCCTCGACTACGACGGCACGCTGACGCCGATCGTCGAGCGTCCGCAGCTGGCCGAGCTCGCCGAATCGATGCGCGGCACACTGCGCGCTCTGGCGGCGCGCGCCACCGTGGCCGTCATCAGCGGGCGCGATCTGCCCGACCTCGAGCGCCGTGTTGCGGTGGAGGGGATCTGCTACGCCGGCAGCCACGGCTTCGACATCGCCGCGCCGCGCGGCGCCCGCGCGGCGCCGCCGCTCCCGCTCGCCACCTTGCTCGAGCTCGACGCGGCGGAGCGGATGCTCCGCCGCTCGCTCGGTGCGATCGACGGCGCGCTCGTCGAGCGCAAGCGGTTCTCGATCGCGGCGCATTACCGGCAAGTGCACCCGGAGCGCGTGCCGGCCGTGCACGCTGCGGTCGATCGCACGCTGGGCGCGCACCCGTCGCTGCGCAAGATGCCGGGCAAGATGGTCTGCGAGCTTCTGCCCGACATCGCATGGGACAAGGGCGCTGCGCTGCGCTGGCTGCTTCAGGCCCTGGGGCTGGGCAGCGAGTCGGCGGCGATCTACATCGGCGACGACGAGACCGACGAGGACGCCTTCCGCGCGCTCGGGACGCACGGCATCGGCATTGCCGTGCAGGAACGGCCGCGCGCCACGGCGGCTTCCTACGTCCTCAGGAACACCGACGAGGTCGAGCTTCTGCTCGGGCGTTTGGCCACGTTGATCCCTCCTCGATGAGCGTGTTGCCGGCGGCCGAAGAGGTGCTCGTCGAGGAATGCCGCGTCCGCGCGCTGCGGCTGCTCGCCGGGAACCTCACGCCGCAGGGGATCCTGGCGGCGCACCCGGGCCCGCGCGCCCGCGCGCGCGGCTACGCCGCGATCTTCGGCCGCGATAGCGCGATCTGCGCCATCGGCATGGCGCTCTCGGGCGACGCCGCGCTTGCCGCCGCCGCGCCGAAGGGCCTCGCCACGCTCGCCGCGCACCAGGCGCCGAACGGCCAGATCCCCAAGTTCGTCGATCCGCGGCGCGGTGAGGCCGATTTCTGGTACCTCGGCTGCATCGACGCGACGCTGTGGTGGCTGATCGCCGTCGCGGCCCTGCGCCTGAAGGGGAGGTTTGCCGCGCAAGTCGAACGCGCGATCCGATGGCTGCAAGCCCAGGAGCACCAGCGCTTCTTTCTCCTCCAGCAGAACGAGGCGAGCGACTGGGCCGACATCATGCCGCGCTCGGGGTTCGTGCTCTACACGAACTCGCTGTGGTACCTCGTGAAGCGCTTGTACCGCCTCCGGCGAGTCGAGGACACCCGGCGTAACTTCGGACACCTGTTTCATCCGTTCTCCACCGGGCTGTCCGACTACCGGCGCGCGCGGCTGCTCTCGCACTCCGCGCGCAAGCGGGCGAAGAACCGCGACCTGTACCTGAGCTTCGTCAACTTCTCGTTCTGGGGCGACGAGGGCGACGTGTTCGGGAACCTGCTGGCGATCCTCTGCGGGCTCGCCGAGGGGGCGGCGGCGGGGCGCATCCTGCGCGCGCTGGAGCGCGCACGCGTGAACGAGCCTTACCCGGTGCGCGTGGTGTGCGACCCGATCCTCGAGACCGGCCCGCTGTGGCGCCCCTACATGTCGCGCCACCGCCAGAACTTCGCCTGGCAGTACCACAACGGCGGAATCTGGCCGTTCGTGGGCGGGTTCTGGGTCGCGGCGCTCGCGCAGGCGGGCGAGCGCGAGAAGGCG
>DATBWJ010000237.1:0-7699 GCA_036514935.1 Xanthobacteraceae bacterium | reverse complement strand
TGATCACTTCGTCATCACCGGGCCGGCGCGAAGCGGCGAGTCCCGGTGATCCCGATTGAATAGGCAAGGCGATGCCCGCTCTATCGAGATTGCCGGGACAAGCCCGGCAATGACGAGCTGATCATCCGGAAACAGTATCAGAGCCTATCTGCGGTTCTCGGGGTCTATCCGGGGTTCTCAGGGCGATCCGGAAACATCAAGCCGGCAGTCCGGCAGCTATTGCAATTAAGTCGCAGTTGCAATAATGTGCCTGGGGAAATTTGGGGGTTGTCGATGTCCATGTATCCTTGGGCTGCCGCGCTCGTAGGCTTCCTCGCCTTCTTCGCCTCGCCGGACGCGCAGGCCGCTGGCAATCTTGCCGGTCAGCAGCCGATCGAGGTGGTGGTCGAGCTGGGCCGGCCGGGCCAGCACGCCTTCGTGCCCAGCAAGCTGCGTTTCGAGACCGGCAAGCTCTACAAGCTCGTGCTCAGGAACCCGAGCAGCGAGGCGCACTACTTCACCTCGCACGGCTTCAGCCAGCTCATCTACACCCGAAAAGTCCAGGTGGTGCAGACGCGCGAGGGCAAACCCGTTACGCTTGCCGAATTCAAGGGTGCGATCCGCGAAATCGAGGTCTATCCCGGCCATGCGGCCGAGTGGTGGTTCGTGCCGGTGGCGACCGGGCGGGTCAGCGACCTGCGCTGCGGCATCCTCGACAAGGACGGCCGCACCCACGCCGACCACGGCATGACCGGCGAGATCGTGATCGAGTAAAGGCCCTCCGCGCGGCTGTGGGCCAAAACCTCGCTCCCCTTCGGGCAGCCGCGGCGAGGGAACGGTCTCCCGCGACGGCATCAATTCCGGTATGAAGGCGGCATGCTCCGGGGCCTTTTGCCGATTATCCTCGCCGCGCTGACCGCCAGTGTTGCATCGGCGCAGACCGTGGGCACGCTCGATCCGCAGCCGCTGCCGCCGCTCGCCAATCCGACCGACCTGAAGGTGGCGGCCAAGGAGCTGTTCGGGCGCAAGGGGAACCCGGTTCCGATCCAGGCGCGCGCCATCGGCTTCTACGCCAAGGGCTGCCTGGCGGGCGCGACTGCTCTGCCGGTCAACGGCGAGACCTGGCAGGTCATGCGCCTGTCGCGCAACCGCAACTGGGGGCACCCGCAGCTCGTCCAGGTCCTCGAACACCTGGCGGCGCAGGCGCGCAAGGTCGCCGGCTGGCCCGGCCTGCTCGTCGGCGACATGTCGCAGCCGCGCGGCGGACCGATGCTCACCGGCCACACCAGCCATCAGGTCGGGCTTGACGCCGACGTCTGGCTCACCCCCATGCCGGAGCGCGTGCTGTCGCGAGTCGAGCGCGAGGAGATGCTCGCCACCAAAATCGTGGCGCCCGACCGGCGGGACGTCGATCCGCAGGCATGGACGCCCGGGCACGGCGCGATCATGCGCACCGCCGCGACGGACTCCCGCGTCGAGCGCATCTTCGTCAATGCTGCGATCAAGAAGGCGCTGTGCCGGGAAACGCAGGGTGCCCGCGGCTGGCTGCAGAAGGTGCGGCCCTACTGGGGCCACGACTATCACTTCCACGTTCGCATCGGCTGCCCGGACGACAGCCCGGACTGCAAGGAGCAGGACGCGGTGCCGGCGGGCGAGGGCTGCGGCAGCGAGCTCGACTGGTGGTTCCGCGACTCGATCCTCTATCCGAAGCCGCCGCCGGTGCCGCCCAAGCCGAAGCCGCCGCTGACCCTCGCCGACCTGCCGCCGGCCTGCCGCCAGGTGGTGCTGGCGCCCTAAAGGTTGTTTGTCTTGGATGTCATCGCGAGGAGGCCGAAGGCCGACGAAGCGATCTCAAGCCCCAAGTGTTTTCTGCGCGAGATTGCTTCGCTTCGCTCGCAATGATAACGACCATAGGCGGGCAAAGCCCGCCGAAGCAATCAAGACACAGAGGGGATCGCCACGCCCCCTGCGGGGGCTCGCGATGACGGCAACTGCAATCACATGAGCGCACCTGAATTCATCCCGCTGTAGTCACGATACCGCCTGTCACATCAGGCCGGGCAACGCGAACAGCGCTGCCCAGATGGAGCGGATGATGAGTTCGAGCACGACGGTGCATGCCACCACCACCGCGGAATAGGTGAAGGCCTTTTCGGGCCGGGCGCGCATGAGCACCGGCAGGCCGGTGTAGAGCAGATAGAGACCGTAGAACCCGAGGATCAGGAGAAACCGCAGGCCGGGAATCAACAGGAAAATGCCCGCCAGCCAGAACGGAGTGTACGAGTAGACCGCGAGCTTGAGCGCATTGCCGAGGTTTTTCTCGCCCGCAAAGGTCGGCGCCAGCGCGTCGATCACGAGCGCGATGGCGTAGACCATCACGAAGGTGACGGCATAAAGAAAGAGCGCCGCCAGCAGGCCGGAGAGCACGGGCACACGCAGCGCTCCGACCGGGGCCACCGCCACGCCGAACACGCTCATGCCGACGAACCCGGCGACGGCCGGGATGGTGGCGAGATAGGCGACGTAGTTCGTCAACAGAAAGACCGGATCGGCGGGCTCGCGCGCGATCACCCGCCATTCGGTGTCGGGCGAAAGCAGTATCTGCTTGACGCGCTCGGCCAGGTTCATCGCATTCCCCACCGACACCCCGTCGCCGCACGGGTCAAATCTTCGCTGATCGCGGTGGCGTGATCAATGTGCGTCCGCGCGCACCATCGCCGCACCCTTTTCCGCGATCATGATGGTCGGCGAGTTGGTGTTGCCGGAGGTGATGGTGGGCATGACCGAGGCGTCGATCACCCGCAGCCGTTCGAGGCCGATGACGCGCAGCCGCTCGTCGACGACGGCGAAGGGATCGCTGGGGCGCCCCATCTTGGCGGTGCCCACCGGGTGGAAGATGGTGGTGCCGATGTCGCGGGCCGCCGTGACCAGCCGCGCCTCGTCGTGGTCGGGAGCGTTGCTCGTGCCGGGCAGGTACTCCTCGGGCCGGTAAGGTTCGAGCGCGGGCATCGCGGCGATGCGGCGCGCAAGCCGGATGGAATCGGAGGCCACCCGGCGATCCTCGTCGGTCGAGAGGTAGTTCGGCTTGATGAGCGGCGCCGCCGCCGGATCGGGCGAGCGCAGCCGCACGAAGCCGCGGCTCGTCGGCTGCAGGTTGCACACGCTGGCGGTGAAGGCGCCGAACGGATGGAGCGGATCGCCGAACTTTTCGAGCGACAGCGGCTGGATGTGGAACTGGACGTTGGGGCGCTCGCGCGCGGGATCGGAGCGCGTGAACAGGCCGAGCTGGGAGGGCGCCATGGTGAGCGGGCCACGCCGGCGCAGCGCGTAGTCGAGGGCCATGAGCGCGCGCCCGACGAGCGAGTGATAGCGCTCATTGAGCGTGGGCACCCCGCTGACCTTGAAGATCAGGCGGAGCTGGAGGTGATCCTGCAGGTTCTCGCCGACGCCGGGCTTTTCGAGCACCACCGGGATGCCGAAATCCCTGAGCTGGTTTACCGGGCCCACGCCCGACAACAGCAGGATCTGGATCGAGCCGAGCGAGCCGGCCGACAGGATGACCTCGCCGCGGCAGCGCGCGCTGCGGGCGGCGCCGTTCTGGCGCCAGCGCACGCCGGCGGCGCGCCGGCCGTCGAAGTCGATGCGCTCGGCCAGGCAGCTGGTCTCGAGCCGTAGGTTGGGCCGGCCCAGCACCGGCTTGAGAAAGCCGCGCGCTGCCGACCAGCGCCGCCCGCGCTTCTGGTTGACGTGGAAATAGCACGAGCCTTCGTTGTCGCCGGTGTTGAAGTCCTCGATCGGACGGATGCCGGCCTGGGCGGCGGCGGCGCGATAGGCCTCGAGCACGTCCCAACTCACGCGCGGCGGCTCGATGCGCCACTCGCCGCCCACTCCATGATGCTCGCTCGGCCCGAGGAAGTGGTCCTCATGCTGCTTGAAATAGGCCAGCACGTCGCGCCAGCCCCAGCCTTCCAGCCCGAGCTGGCGCCAGTGGTCGTAGTCGGCCGCCTGCCCGCGCATGTAGATCATGGCGTTGATCGCGGAGGAGCCGCCGATCACCTTGCCGCGCGGGTAGGCGAGGCTGCGGCCGTTGAGGCCTTCGTCCGGCTCGGTCCGGAACATCCAGTCGGAGCGCGGGTTGCCGATGGCGAACAGGTAGCCGACCGGGATGTGGAACCAGATCCAGTCGTCCCACCCGCCGGCCTCCAGCACCAGAACGCGGTTGGCCGGATCGGCCGATAGCCGGTTGGCCAGCACGCAGCCGGCCGAGCCCGCGCCAATCACGATGTAGTCGAACTCGCCGTCGATCGAGGCTTGCTGTCGCATTCGGGTGTCCAGCCGTCAGCGCCTGCAAATGCAGGCAGTCTTCGCCCGAGCGATTGTGAGGCATGGACCGGGCGCGAGCGCAAGGGCGGCGGGGCCCGCAGATGCAAGCTTGGCCTTAAGACCGCTCTCGCCGGCGGGCCTCAAGCTTGAATTTCCAGCCCGGACGGGTAAGCCGGCATGAGCCAGGGCGGGAGCCCCGACATTCATGTGCGGGATTTACGGGTCGATCGGCTTCGCGCCCGAACAGCGTCGCATCGACATCGTCGCCCACCGCGGGCCGGATGGACGCGGATGGCAGGAGTTCGCCTTGACACCCACTGGGGCCATCCCTAGGTTCGCGGCGCTCTCGACAGAGCCGTGAATGCCCGTTTTGGCCGACCGGCCGCAGGGGCCGGAGGTCAACGCCCGACAGCGCGGTGCGCCCTCGGGCGCGTACGTGTTTGCAATTTCCGATGATCATTGCCGGGGCTTGACCCGGCAACCCATCGGAAGCGTCGGGAATTAGGGTCGGAAATTGAGATGGATGCCCGGTCGCGCCCGGGCATGACGGAAGAGGATCCGTCGGAACAGGCATATGTTCGACACCCTGTCGGAAAGGCTTGCGGGCGTTCTCGACCGCCTCACGCGCCGGGGCGCGTTGTCGCCGGCCGACGTCGATGCCGCCGCCCGCGACGTGCGCCGCGCGCTGCTCGAGGCCGACGTCGCGCTCGACGTGGTGCGCGCCTTCGTCGATCGGCTGCGTGAGCGCGCGGTCGGCGTCGAGGTCATCAAATCGGTGTCGCCGGGCCAGATGGTCGTGAAGATCGTGCACGACCAGTTGGTCGAGACGCTCGGCTCCAACGCTGAGCCGATCGACCTTAACGCGCCCGCGCCGGTGCCCATCATGATGGTCGGCCTGCAGGGCTCGGGCAAGACCACCACCACCGCCAAGATCGCCAAGCGCCTCGCCGAGCAGATGAAGCGCAAGGTGCTGATGGCCTCGCTCGACACGCGGCGACCCGCGGCCATGGAGCAGCTCGCCCAGCTCGGCCAGCAGGTCGGCATCGACACGCTGGCGATCGTGGCGGGCCAGACGCCGGTGCAGATCGCCGTGCGCGCGCTGGAAGCGGCGCGGCTCGGCGGCTACGACGTCGTGCTGCTCGACACCGCCGGCCGCATCACCCTCGACGAGGCGCTGATGAGCGAGGCGGCCGAGGTCAAGCGCGCCACTCATCCGCACGAGGTGCTGCTGGTCGCCGACGCGCTCACCGGCCAGGACGCGGTCAATCTGGCGCGCGCCTTTGACGAGCGCGTGGCCCTCACCGGCATCGTGCTCACCCGCATCGACGGCGATGGCCGCGGCGGTGCGGCGCTCTCCATGCGGGCAGTGACCGGCAAGCCGATCAAGCTGATGGGCACGGGGGAAAAGCTCGATGCGCTGGAGGATTTCCACCCCGCCCGCATCGCCGACCGCATCCTCGGCATGGGCGACATCGTCTCGCTGGTCGAGAAGGCGGCCGCCACCATCGACGCCGAGAAGGCCGCGCGCACCGCCGAACGCATGCGCAAGGGCGCCTTTGATCTCAACGACCTGCGCGAGCAGATCGAAGGCATGATGAAGCTGGGCGGCGTCGGCGGGCTGATGGGCATGCTGCCGGGCGTTGCCAAGATGAAACGAGAGCTCGCCGCCGCGCACATGGATGACCGCGTGCTCAAGCATCAGGTCGCGATCATCAATTCCATGACGCCGCAGGAGCGGCGCCGCCCCGATCTCCTGAAGGCAAGCCGCAAGAAGCGGATCGCCGCCGGGTCCGGCACCCGGGTCGAGGACATCAACAAGCTCTTGAAGATGCACCGGACCATGGTCGACATGATGAAGGCGATGGGGGGCGGCAAGCGCGGCCCGCTCGCCGGGCTGGCCGGCGCACTCGGTCTCGGCGGCCGCATGCCGAGTCCGGAGGATATGGCCAAGCTCGCCGAACGAATGCCCGGTGGGGCTGGGACGTTGCCGCCTGCCGCGCCGGGCGGCGCGCCCGGCCTGCCGCCCACCATTCCGGGCCTGCCACGAGCCCCCGGCGCATTGCCGGGCTTGGGCGGGCCCAAACTGCCGGGGCTCGGCGAATGGCCGGGATTGGGAAAGAAGAAATGAGCATGGATTCGTGCGCTTGCTTGGTTCTGAACCGCCCGGTCCGACCGGGGCTGTACCGGATGTCGGGCGCTGGAACGGCGGGCGGGCGGCGCGCCGCGGCTCCGCGGCCGTGCGGCACCACCCACCGGCGCAACGATTTCTGAACAACCGACGCGAAAGGGACTATCAAAATGCCAGTCGTCATCCGCATGGCCCGCGCGGGCACCAAGAAGCGGCCGTTCTATCATGTGGTCGTGGCCGACAGCCGTTCGCCGCGCGATGGGAGATTCATTGAGCGGATCGGCTATTTCAACCCGCTCTTGCCGAAAGAAAATCAGGATCGCCTCAAGCTCGACCTCGACAAGGTGAAGACGTGGCTGGCCAAGGGCGCCCAACCCTCGGACCGAATCCTGCGCTTCCTCGACGCGGCCGGCATCCGCAAGCGACCTGCGCACAGCAATCCGCACAAGGCCGTTCCGCGCAAAGAGCGCAAGGCCAAGGCTGAGGCCGCCAAAGCGGGCGGTGCCGCCGCACCGGCAGCGGCGGGCTGAGCGCTCGCCGCGCTCGGACCGCTCCCTGGCGCGCCCGCGGGGGCGGTTGCGCAGCGATGGCGGCGGGTCGGAGGTGTGTGTGATGAGGAATCCGCCGCGCCGTTCGATCTCTTCGCGCTCTCATAGCCCGGGCATGCCGGAGGCGTCCTCTCGCCCGCGACGAGAGCGGCGGGTGTGCGTGGGCAAGATCGGCGGGCCGCACGGGATCCGCGGCGAGGTGAAGCTATGGTCCTATACGGCCGAACCTTTGGCCGTGAAGGACTATGGCCCGTTCGAGAGCACGGACGGCGCGCGCACGTTCGAGATCGAGGCGTTGCGGCCCGCGCAAAACTTCCTGATTGCGCGGATCAAGGGAGTGGCCGACCGCTCAGCCGCCGAAAAGCTGCGCAACATCGAGCTTTACGTGTCGCGCGCGCGCCTGCCGGAGATTCAGGAGGCCGATGAGTTCTATCACGCCGACCTGATCGGGCTTATTGCGGTCGATCGCGAAGCAAGACCGCTCGGGACCATCGTGGCCATCCAAAATTTCGGCGCCGGCGATCTGCTGGAGATCGAACTCGGCCAGGATCGCGACACGGTCCTGATCCCTTTCACCGAAGTGACGGTCCCGCAGGTCGACATCGCCGGCGGACGGATGGTGGTGGATCTGCCCGAAAGTGACCGTCGTGGTCAGCGCGATGCGGGTAAATTACCTCCTTCCGTGCGGGGGAAGTCGACCGCGAAGCGGTCGGGAGGGCGG
>DATBWJ010000236.1:0-4943 GCA_036514935.1 Xanthobacteraceae bacterium | reverse complement strand
GTCCTCGACGAGTGCTGCCACATCACGATTTCGCGCTTCTTCCGCGATCGGCGCGTGTTCGACGTGCTGCGCACGCGCGTGCTGCCGGAAATCGCCGCCCGCGCCGCGCGCGCGGCCCGCCCTGCGCGCATCTGGTCGGCTGGCTGCGCCGCGGGCGAGGAGGCCTACACGCTGGAAATCCTGTGGGACCTCGAAGTCGCGACCGCATTTGCAGGCGTCCGTCTCGCCATCGTCGCCACCGACATCGACCAGACCATGCTCGCGCGCGCGCGCGAGGGCTGTTTCGAGGCGACCAGCCTGCGCGAACTGCCGCCCCATCTCGCGCGCGCGGCCTTCGAGCCGGTCGGGTCACGCTTTTGCGTGAAAGCGCGCCATCGCGATGCCATCGAGTTCCTCCATCAGGACCTGCGGGTGGAGATGCCGGCCGGTATGTTCGATCTCGTCTTGTGCCGCTATGTCGCGTTCACCTACTTTGCGCTGCCGTTGCAGCAACGCGTGCTGGGCGCCATCCTCGATCGGCTGTCGCCCGGCGGCTATCTCGTGATCGGGACTCATGAGCGATTGCCGGACGAGAGCGCAGTGTCGCCGGTGGCCGGCTGCCCGCAGATTTTCGAGAAAAGACGCGCGTCCCAACCGTAACGGTGCCGCATGCGCGCCGGCGCCATCGCGCGATCGCGCGCGGCGGATGGAGAAATTGATTGCCGCGTCAGATGCCTATTTTGATGGAGGTCAAAGTGCCGCGGCGCCCGCTCACTAGGCTCTTCGACATTCATCATGAGGTGCTGCCATGCCGACCTTTATCATGCTGACGCGCCTTGGTCCTGACGCGGTTCGCTCGCCGCGCGGCCTCGAACAGCTCGAACGCGAGGCGATGAAGCGGGTGCGCGAGGAATGCCCGGACGTGGAATGGCTCACAAGCTATGCGGTGTTGGGGCCGTGCGATTACCTCGACGTCTTCATTGCCAACGACATCGAGACGGCCGCGAAGGTCTCCGCGCTGATCCGCACATTTGGCCACGCCCAAACGGAGATTTGGACGGCAACCGAGTGGGACCGTTTCAAGGAGCTGGTGCGCACGCTTCCTGGCCCCGGCTGATTGCGCCCTCGGCGGCGCGCGGCATGATCGCAGCGGCGGTGCGCATATTGTCGTTCGGCGATGGAAGGCGAATTTAGCGCATGCGAGGAGGCTATCGAGATGATCGAACCAGCGACGAAAGTACCAATCAAAACCAGAAGGACCCCTCATTCGGAAGGGCTGCGCGGGTCGCCCCCGGGGGAACGGCTGCGCACGGAAATTGACCGGCTGCTGGACGATTTTCTGCGCGGCTATTGGCACGTCCCGTTCAGGCGGTCGGTGGTCGACGTCGAGCCCTATTGGCGCGGCGAGGTCAGCTTTGGCGCCACGCCCGCCGTCGACATCGTCAAGACCGACAGCGGCTACAAGCTGACGGCCGAGCTGCCAGGGCTTGAGCCGCACCACGTCAGCCTCACCTTCGCCGACGGCACCCTGACGATCGAAGGTGACAAGCAGGAGCCCAAGGAGGACGCCGAGCTCGACCATTTCCTGGCGGAGCGCCGTTACGGCGCATTTCACCGTTCCTTCCGCGTGTCCGACGCTGTGGACGCCGACCGCATCGAGGCGAGCTTCGCGAACGGCGTCCTCACCGTGGCGCTGCCGAAGGCGGCCGAGGCGCGCAGGAAGGAAAAGACGATCGCGGTCAAAACCGCCTGACGGCTCCGCCGCGGCGCTTTCGCTGGCGGTTTGAGAAGGCGCGACGATGCTCGACAAGCAGAGGGTGACGTTCGCACATCCGCGCGAGGACGGCATCGCGCTGGAGCGCTGCATCCAGCAGCGGCGGTCGGTGCGCGGCTTTAGCGATCGCGCGCTCACTGAGAGCGAACTCGGCCAGCTCCTATGGGCAGCGCAGGGCGTCACCAGTACCGACGGCAAACGCGCGGCGCCCTCGGCGGGCGCGCTCTATCCTCTGGAGCTCTACGTCGCGGTCGGCAAGGTCGGCGCCATCCCTGTTGGCATCTACCACTATCTCACGCGCGACCATGCCCTCGCTCCGATCGCCGCGGGATTTTCGTGCGAAAACCTCGTCGAGGCGGCGCGCGGCCAGGACTGGATCGCAACCGCGCCGGCGGTCGTTTGCATCGCGGCGGTGTTCGAGCGCACGAGCGTGAAGTATGGACAGCGCGGACGCGGCTACGTCTACATGGAGGCAGGCCACGCCGCCGAAAACCTGATGCTGCAGGCGGTCGCGCTTGGTCTCGCCACCACCATGGTGGGCGCCTTCGACGACGACGAAGTCAAGCGCCTGCTGCACCTCGGGCGCCAAGAAACCCCGTTGTGCCTCGTCCCGGTCGGCGCGCCCTGACGGCGGCCCGAGGCATCAACACCGCGCAAGCCTATCGTGACCGCACGCGCGGCGACTGGCACGGTCAGGAGGAGACCATGGAAAGCGCGACATTCCGAAAATGGCTGGAGGAGCAAGGGTGCCGGTTCGACCGCCACGAGCATGAGCAGCGCCACGACGGTCACGTCATGGTGACGGTGCATCGCGATGGCCGCAGCGCCGTGATCCCGCTCGGCGGCTCGCGTCGGACCATCGACCTGCGCATCGTGCGGCGCGCCTGCGAGGAGCTCGGCCTCGACTGGTCGCAACTGCCGGGGCCAAAAAGCCGAGCCTGATAGCGGGATCACACGCTCGGCTCAGCTATGGCCGTTGATCCAGGCGATGATCTGCGGCCACACCTGGGCGTGGGCCTGCCGGCCGACCAGAATTCCCAGGTGCTGCAGACAAACGCCAGTCTCGCCCGGATACTCCATGATGCCGACATCCTCGATTGGCATGGCATCAATCAGGGGTTTCATTGAGGCGAGAGGCGCGATTTCATCCCTCATGTTGGCGACCGCCAGGGTCGGAACCGTCAGGGTGGCGGGACCGACGCAGGCGTCTCCCACCTGCAAGATTCCCCGGCACAGGCGATTTTCCCGGTAGAGCCATTCGACGATCTGGTGCACCAGCTTGCCCGGCAGGGGGACCTCGTCGAGGGCCCAGCGCTCGACCCGCGCATGAATTTCCATCGCGTGATGATCGGCGACGCTCAAGGCGGCGTCCATCAGGCGCGCCCAGATAAAAGTGCTGGGCGAGGCCAGCGCGCTCAGGTGCGACAGCAGCGAGCCCGGAAACGGGTCTGCATCCGGGAGGTCAGGCGGAACCAATGAAACGAGCGCGTCGCGGAATGGGCTGGTGGCGGGCTGGAAACACAGGGGCGCGCCCAGCAGCACGAGGCCGCGCACGCTTTCTGGCGCCAGGGCGCCGTAGATCGCCGCCAGCGTGCCGCCGAGCGAATGGCCGATCAGCACGGGCTTGCAGTGCGCGGCCTCTGCGACCGTCGCGATGCAATCGGAGATCGCGCGGGCGCACTCCGCAAGCCCGGCGTTGCTTTTGCGCGAGGCCGGCATCCATTCCACGAGATAGACGCGCAAGCCGTGCCGCAGGCAGTGGCGGATTGCGCTCACCGAGGGCGCGAGGTCCCAGATGTAGGGTCGCTTGATGGGGGCGGCGACGATCAGCAGCGCGCGCGACGCATCATGATCGCCATACTCGCGCAGGCGCCAGTGCGGTCCCGAGGCCATGATGCGATGGGGACACTCGTCGGGGCCCAGCCCGAATGCACCGACGATGTCACCCTGCACGCGCCGCACGATATCGGTCATCCCGAACTGCGCCCGGCGGCAGGCGTCCAGTGCGGCTTCGATGGGAATGGTCTGGCTGTCCACCGAGCGGGGCCTTTGTTCGCTATAGGTGGTCGATCGTCCGGCGGCGCCGGACGCGTGATTCCCACCCCACCAACGGCCGCCCGTCAATCGCTTTGATGGCCCGTGCGGCCGCGCGCAGCGCCTCGCGGCGCGGTCAAGAGGCCAGATCGGCCTCGTAGAGGCCTTTTGCCAAATGATCGTGCAGGTCGGGATCCTCCAGCATGGCGGCAGTGATCGCGTCGGTGCCGAGCACTTCGGCCTCGGAGAGGCCGCGCTGCCAGGTTTTGGCCGCAAGGTGGCCCTGGCCGATGCGCATCAACGCATAGAGCTCCCGCCGCGCCATCTCCGACAGCGAGGCGATTGCTTCGCGCAGCGCCGCGGTTTGCGCGGCGTGTTCCGGCAGCGGCTCGAATCCGAGCTCGGCGGTGGGATTGTGCTCACCTCTGCCGGGCGTCACGCCGTCAAGATCGTCCTGCGCCACGTTGCCGAGCAACGCATCGCGCTGCTGGCGCGCGGTCCGCGCGAGCACCGCGATGAAGCGGGCCTGGTCCACGTTCAAGGTTTTGAGCATTTCTGTTCCCAAGGTGCTGCACGGCGATGGCACGGGCGCGGCGCCAAAGCGCTCAGAGATGATGCCCCGAGACCGCACGCAAAACTTCGCCCGACAGGTCCTTGCCTACCTTGTGCGAGATATCGCCAAGCGTGAGCATGCCGATGACGGCTTTGCGCGTGTCGGTGACCGGCAGGCGACGAATCTGCCTGGATTCCATCACCTCGATCGCCGTTTCGATCTCGTCGTCGGGCGAGCAGCACGCGACATCCCTCGTCATCACATCGCTCGCGGTCAGTTTGGCGAGGTCGCCGCCATTGGCGAGCGCACGACAGGTGACGTCGCGATCGGTGACGATGCCCACCACTTGGCCGCCTGCGCTGACCGGGATGGCGCCGACGTCACTCTCGCGCATGCGCTTGGCGATTTCCTTCACGGGGGTGGCGGGCTCCACGCATACGGCACCCTTGTGCATGATGTCCTTGACCTTCATGTCGTCCTCCTCAACTCAAATCGCGTTCTTCACACCGAAAGAGGTGAACGAACATGATGACGGCGCAGCTTCCCTGCTCATTGATCTGGGTCAACAGCGGCGCTCGCGACCGGCGTGACACTTTGTGGCGG
>DATBWJ010000235.1:0-2417 GCA_036514935.1 Xanthobacteraceae bacterium | reverse complement strand
CGGTCCTCTCGGCCCGCCAGATCGATCTCGACCGCGCGCTCGCCGACGCGTCGAACCGGCGCCCGCTCGCGGTGCTGCGCGCCCTCGCGCAGAGCATGGGCGCGGCGCTGCGCCCGCCCTTGGAACTCGGGATCGGCATCGGTGTCGACGCGGTCACGCTGGGCGGCGCAGCGCTGCAGTCGGTGCGCGCGGACTTTGCGGGCGACGGTCAGGCATGGACGGTGGAGCGGCTGGAGGTGCGCGCGCCTGGCTCGACGCAGGTGCGGCTGAGCGGCCGGCTCGACGCGCACGACTTCGTTGGATCGCTCGCCATCGAGGCGGTCGACCCGGCGACGCTGGTGGCGTGGCTTGGGGCCTCCCAGCCCTCCCAGCGCGCGATCGGGCCGTTGCGGCTGCGCGGCGAGGTGACGCTTGGGCGCGAGCGCTGGGCGATCGAGCGCGCGAGCGCCGAGTACGACCGCCAGGCGATCGAAGGCCGCCTGGCCTATGTGCTGAGCGCGGGCGATCGGCCCGCCCGCCTGGAAGCCGCGCTGCGCGCAGCCGAGTTCGACCTCGACGGCGCTCTTGCCCTGGCGAAAAACGCGCTCGTGGGCGCTGGGCTCGAACGGCCCGGCGAAATTGCGCTGGCGGTCGATTTCGGCCGCGTGACGTTCGCCGGCATCACCGCAAAGGCGGCCACCGCCGATATCAGGCTCGATGCGGCCGGGCTCAGCATCGAGCGGCTCGCCGTGGCGGATTTCGGCGGCGCCGCGCTCACCGGCAGCGGCCGAATCGACCTCGCGGCGCCCCCGCATGGCGCAATCGCGCTCGGCCTGGAAGCGCGCAGCATCGATGGCCTCGCCGTGCTTCTGGCTCCGTTTGCGCCGAAAGCCGCCGATCTCATGCGCCGCTCCGCCGCGCAGGTTGCGCCGGCGACGCTGAATGCCTCGTTCAAGATCGATCCGCCTGCACAATCGGGCGCCGCCGCGACGATCGGCCGGCTCACGCTCGACGGCAGGCTCGGCGGCGTCCGCGTCACGCTTTCGGCCGAAGGGCACGGCGACATCGCGGCGCTCTCGGACCTTCGCATCGCTGGCCGCGCGACGTCCGAGGACGGCGCCCTCGCAACGCTCCTTGGCCTGGGTGGCGTTGCCGGCGCGCGAGGGCCGGTGAGCCTGAATATTGCAGCCCACGGGCCAGGAGGAGAGCTGCGTGTGACCGCGGCGCTCTCCGGCGAAGGTTTGCAGGCGGACGCGCGCGGCATGCTGCGGCTGAACGATCGCGAGCCCGGCGGCAGCTTCGATCTATCGTTCGCGGCGAGCGACGTGCGCATGCTGGCGCGCGACGGGCCGTTGCCGGTTTCGTTCACCTCGCGCGTCGCGCTTGCTGGCCGTGACCTCATCCTGCGCGATCTCGCCGGCAACGTGGGCGCTGCCGCGGTGCGCGGCGAGCTGACCGTCGCCCTCGATCCCCTCCGCGTCGGCGGCAAGATCGCGGCCGACCGGATCGATCTGCCTGCGGTCATCGCGACCGCGATCGGCATGCCGCGCGCCTCGGGGGCATTGCCGACCCAGACCCTGGTCTTGCCGTTCGCGGGCATCGCCGGCCGCATCGCCTTCGAGGCCGATGAGGCGCGTCTTGCACCGGCGATCGTGGCACGAAAACTGCGCGGCACGGCCGGATTCGGGCCGACCGAGCTGACGTTTGACAACGTCGCGGGCATCCTCGGCGCCGGCGGGCTTTCCGCCGACGCCACCATTCGCTCCGGAGCGGGCGGCCTGTCGGCGCGCGCGCGCCTTGCCATCTCGAATGCGGAAGCGGCCGCGCTCCTCGG
Source organism: Xanthobacteraceae bacterium (assembly GCA_036514935.1). Lineage (GTDB taxonomy): Bacteria > Pseudomonadota > Alphaproteobacteria > Rhizobiales > Xanthobacteraceae > DATBWJ01. The sequence continues at coordinate 604 of DATBWJ010000235.1, read as the reverse complement.
TAGCCACACGGTGCGCGGCCGCGTGTCCGCGCGCTTCGAAGTCGAAGGGGTGGGACCGAGTGCGGCAGCGCTCATCGGCTCCCTCAATGGCACCGGCGCGGTGACGCTCGAAGGCGCCGAGATTGCCGGGCTCGACGCCAAGGCGATCGATGTCGCCATTCGGGCGGCGGAACGCGCAGCGCCCATTGCGCCCGCCCGGCTTGCCGACCTCGTCAACCGCGCGCTCGATGTCGGATCGCTGGCAGTCCCGTGGGCGAGCGCTCCGGTCACGATTTCCGCCGGGCGCGCGCGGCTTGGCAAGCTGGTCACGCCACCGCAGACCAACGATTTCGCGGTAACAGGCGGCGTCGATCTCGTCGAAGGTGCTATCGATCTGCGCGTCACGCTGTTCGGCCCGCCATCCGGCTCTGCGCAGCGGCCGGACGTATCGGTCGTGCTCAAAGGGCCGATCGGGGCGCCGCGCCGCGCCGTCGATGTATCGGCCCTCGCCGAGTGGTTGACCCTGCAGGCGGTCGATCGCGAGGCCAAGCGCCTGGAGGCGGCCGAACAGGCCGCCAAACGTCTGCAAGCCGCCGAAGAGGCCGCCAAGCGCGTCGAGGCTGCC
>DATBWJ010000234.1:0-29127 GCA_036514935.1 Xanthobacteraceae bacterium | reverse complement strand
CGACTCATCAGCGTGAGATCGGCACCGAGCCGCGCCAGCGTGGCCGCGATGGACGCGCCGATGCCGCGCGAAGCACCGGTGATCACCGCATGCTGGCCGCGCAGCGGCTCGTTGGTCGTGTGGGTGGCGGCTTGCTGTGCCGACGGCATGGCATTATCCCCGCATCAATCGATCGAACCCCGCCCGGCCTTCTTCTGCGCGGCGGGGCCGCGTGCGCCAGCGATGGCGCGATCAGTCCGAGACGAACCTTGCGACCTCGTTCCTGAACTCGCCCAGCATCTTCCTGAACCACACGGTGTAAGCGTGCGGCCGGTCGTCGACCTCGCGCAAGACATCGGCGAATGTTTTCCAGCACCAGTCCGCCACTTCGAACGGATCGGGGTCGGCCGCGCCATCGAAAACCCCGCCGAATACGTGCAGGAATTCGTGCTCGACCAGCGCCTCCGACACCCGCGAGCGGTAGCGCATCGAGAACAGCGGCGCGAGCGGGGCGCTGATGCCCATCTCCTCGCCCAACCTGCGCGCCGCCGCCTCGAAGTTGCCCTCGCCTGGGCGCGGGTGACTGCAACACGTGTTCGTCCACAGCCCCGCCGAATGGTATTTGCCGGCGGCGCGCCTGTGCAGGAGAAGCCGGCCCTCGCCGTCGCGCAGCATGACGGAGATCGCGCGATGGCGGCGGCCGAGACGGTGCGCCTCGAGCTTCGGCATGGTTCCGATCGCGTGGTCGCGCCGGTCGACCAGGATGACAGGATCGAGCGAGGTGTCGGCGCGCGGCCGACCGCGATGACCGCGCGGCACCTCGTGTCTTGTGGAGGTCGCCGAAACCAAGCGGTGGCCCGCACATGCAGGGATGGGGACCGCATCCGGGCGCACGGTCAGCGCGCCTCCGCGAAAGGAATCACGGCCGTCGCCTCAAGCTCGATCTTGGCGGGGTGGTCGAGAAGGTCCGCCACGAAGATCATGCTCATGGCGGGGTAATGCTTGCCCATCAGGCGCCGCCAGATGCGCCCGAGTTCGCCGCGCGCGGCCAGATAGGCCGGCTTGTCGATGCAGTAGGCGGTCATTCGACAGATATGATCCGGCGTCCCGCCCGCCTGCGCAAGCACCGCGAGCACGTTCCTGAGCGCCTGCTCGAATTGCGGCGCAAGCTCCTCGCTGTGAAAGCGCTGCTGTGCGTCCCAGCCGACCTGACCGGCGACGAACACGATGCGGCCCGCCGGCACGGCGATCCCGTTGGCATATCCGATGGGCGGCGCCCAACCGGGCGGCAGCAGCACCTCGCCTGACACGCACGCCTCTCCACCTTCGCGACAGCGGCCTCCGTCGCGGCAGTCTCGATCATGCCTGTCCCGGCGGCGAGCCGGATGACATAAATCAAGCCGGCCATGCGATCGAACCTATAGCTGAAGGCAGGCGTCCGCAGGTTTGGACGCGGGCGACGCAGGCGCGATTTGGGAGCTGGACGGCGGGCGTCAAACAGTCGTGCCCAAGGCGCCCAAACGGGAGCGATGGCCGTGGACGACGTGTTGCAGACCTTGAGAAGCGTCATCGACCCCGAACTCGGCATCAACATCGTCGATCTCGGGCTCGTCTACCGCGCCGAGCGCAAGGACGAGGCGATCGAGGTGGATCTTACGATGAGCACGCCCTCCTGCCCGCTCGCCGAGATGCTGGTCGAGGAGGCGCGCGAGGCGCTGCGGGCCCGGTTTCCGGAGGCGGCGATCCAAGTCGAGTTGGTCTGGGATCCGCCCTGGACGCCCGATCGCATGAGCGAGGCCGCCCGCCACCAGCTCGGCTGAGCGCGGAGGCGGACGATTTCCATGGCCGACGGACCAAGTCCGGCCGCAGCCCCGAGCACGCGGACAGCCGCGCCGCGGCGAAACTGGCGGCGCCTGCGCTTCATTCCGCTGGCGATCGGCGCGCTCGCCATGGCGCTCGGGTTGTGGACGGGCCTGGCGCGGATCGGCGTTCCGCTTCCCGGCGGCACGCCGGCGATCGCCGAGTTCCACGGCGCGTTGATGATCTCCGGCTTCCTGGGGACCCTGATCAGCCTCGAACGGGCGGTGGCGCTCGGCAGCCCCTGGCCTTATGCGGCACCGGCGCTTTCGAGCCTGGGGGTACTCGCGCTGCTGGCGGGCGCCCCGCTCGGGGGCGCGCTCGCATTCGGGTTGGCCGGTCTCGTTCTGCTGCTCGCCTCGGCGAGCATTGGACTGCGCCAGCCCGCCCTGTTCACCGTCGTGCTCGCGGTCGGGGCGGCGTGCTGGGGGGCGGGGACGATCCAGTGGCTGCTCGCCTCCCCCATGCCCGTGGTCACCGGCTGGTGGCTCAATTTCCTGGTCCTGACCATCGCCGCCGAGCGGCTTGAACTCAGCCGTCTGGTGAGGCCGCCGCTCATAAGCCAGGTTGCCTTTGCTGCCGCCGCGTTGCTCCTGCTGCTCGGCGGCGCGCGTGGAGAGCTTGGCCGGCCGTCGGCATTGCTCACGGCCGCCGGACTCATTGGATGCGCCGCCTGGCTGCTGCATCACGACATTGCCCGGCGGACCATTCGCCAAGCGGGCCAGCCGCGCTTCTCCGCCGTCTGCATTCTGCTCGGCCATGGCTGGCTCGGCGTGGCTGGCGTTGCGCTTGCCGCCTCGCCGCCGGGCAGCGCGGCGTTCTCCTACGACGCCGCGGTGCACGCGATCGCCATCGGCTTCGTGCTTTCCATGGTGCTCGGGCACGCCCCCATCATCCTGCCGGCGGTCACCGGAGTGCGCCTGCGCTTGAGCGCCTGGGCCTACGCGCCGCTGGCGCTGCTGCACGCATCGGTCGTTCTGCGCATGGCCGCAGATGTGCTGGGGTGGGTCGATACGCGCGCTGCCAGCGCCATCGTGACCATTCTTGCGCTCGTGAGCTATGCGGCGGTGCTGGCGGCGGCGTCCTGGAAAGGGCCAATCGGCCGCACGACGTGAGCCGGGGCAACTTGTCAGCGGAAACCGCGCAGGGAGCCGCGGATGGCGCCGCGCTCATCGGCCGCCAGTTGACGCAGCTTGGCGATGTCCGCGATCGCCACATGCGAAGCGTGAACCGCCACCCCGACCGATCGCAACTTGGCGAAGGCGCGCGAGAGCGACTCGGGCTTGAGGCCGAGCCGGGCCGCGATCAGCACCTTGTCATAGGGCAATGCGATCACGCACGAGCCCTGGTCGACCGGCGCCAGCGAGGACAGGAATTCAGCCACGCGCTGCACGCCGCTTTGCGCCTTGAGTTGCTCGACCTGCTGCACCAGGTGGTGGAGATGCTGGGAGGTGGACGCGATCATGGCAAGCGCGATGTCGGGGCTTTCGCGAATGCAGCGCACGACATGATCGGCCGGGATGCGCACGACGCGGGCGTCGCTGACGGCCTCGGCAGTGGCCGGATAACGCACGCCCGTGAACGCGACCGCCTCGGCGAAGCTGTCGCCCTTGGTCAGGATGTGAATCACCGTCTCCTCGCCGGACAGCGTGACGCGATAGAGCTTCACCCAGCCGTCGATGACGATGAAGAACGCGGTGGCGGGATCGCCCTGGCGGAACAGCGACTCGTGCGCCTTCAGCATGACGGCGGTGGCCGGCGCCACGATATGCTCCACCGTCTCGGGCTTGAGACCCCGGAAGACCGCGATGCGGGTGATGATTTGGAGGTCGCCGGCAGTAAGCTTCAAGGCCATGGTGCAAGCCTTACGCAAGAACTCCCCTGGCGAGGCGGAATTGCCCCTCTTGCATCCATTGCCTGGCGGCGGGCCGGCCATCCGGGTGCCCCGCCGGCGCTGATCCAGGAAAGTCGCGAAGGCCCGGCCGTAGGAGGGCGGCGACGGCAGCAGAATCCGCCACCGCCGGGACGGCGGCCCGAGACGGGCCACGGTCGCACAGCCTGGTTCTGAGCGGTATCATAATACACCAACCCTCCTCAGCGGCGCCGCACAGCGCGCCTTGATCAAGGTCAAGTCGGCTGCGGTCGTTTTGTAGTGTCGTTGTTTTAACTCGTTTGGTCGCCGTTGGCGAATATGCCGCGGACAGGGAAGTTTTGGTCTGTTCCCTCCGGCGTTGCGCGTTCGCCCTGCCGACACGCACGGACCAGTTGGTGGTGCTGTTCATCAACGCAGGCGCGCACGGCGCGCAGACCGCGCGCGCCGCCTGACAGCTCGGATTGACATGGCATTGACCCATCCCGACCAGGCCTCGCGATCGCTCTTCAGCGAGGTGCCGTACTGGCTGCTGGCGCATGTGCCGATTTTTCTCATGCAGCCGGTGCTGGACCGGATCGCCACGCATGTCGCCCGATCGCGTCCGGAACTGTTCGCGCGGCTTGGCCCCCACACCAGGAAGCGCTATCTGATCGATCCGATGGATCTTCCGTTCGTGCTGGTGCTCATTCCCGACGCCGCCCGGCCCCATCTCAGGGCCTACCGCCGCGCGGAATATCCCCGCCACGATGCGCGTATCGCCGGCACGTTCCTCACTCTCCTTGAAATGATCGCGGGGTCGCTCGACGGCGACGCGCTGTTCTTCACCCGCGACCTGCAGGTCAGCGGGGACACCGAGGCGGTCGTGGCGCTGCGCAATGCGCTCGATGACTTCGACGGCAGCGTCGTCGACGCCGTCGTGGCCGCGTTCGGACCGCTGTCTGGGCCGGCTGCGCTCGCGCTCTCGGCGATGCGCGGCGTCGGAGCGGAGGCCCGCCATGCCCGCTGACGCGATGCGCGAGGACAACGGCTATGTGCGCCCGGAACTCGTCTGCCCGGCGGGCACGCCGGCTGCCCTGCGTACCGCGGTGGAGGCGGGCGCCGACACGGTCTATTGCGGCCTTCAGAACGAGACCAACGCGCGCAACTTTCCAGGCCTGAATTTCACCGTCTCCGAACTTGGCGGAGCTGTCCGGTTCGCGCACGCGCGCAAGTCGAATGTGCTGCTTGCGGTCAACACGTTTCCCCCCGCCGGAAAATTTGGGCTGTGGCGCGAGGCGATCGACGCGGCGGTGGACGTCGGCGTGGACGCTGTGATCGTGGCCGACATGGGTGTGGCGGAGTACGCGGCGCGGACCTATCCGCAGCTCCGGCTGCATCTGTCGGTCCAGGCAGGAGCGTCCTCGCCTGAGGCAATTCGCTTCTATTGCCAGGAGTTCGGCGTCAAGCGCGTGGTGCTGCCGCGCATGCTGACGGTGGCCGAAATCTCGGACATCCATCGGCAGATCCCGTGCGAAATCGAGGCCTTTGTCTTCGGCAACATCGGCATGATGGCGGAAGGGCGCTGCAGCCTCACCAACTATGTCACCGGCGTCTCGACCAACATGGACGGCGTCTGTTCGCCGGCGGCCGAGGTCCACTACGAGGAGGATTCCGACCGCAACCTGACGATCAAGCTGGGTGCGTTCGTGATCGACCGCTTCGTCTGCGACGAGCGCGCCGGATATCCGACCATCTGCAAGGGCCGCTATCTGTGCGACGCCAAGCCCGCCGGCTATTACGCGTTCGAGGAGCCGGTGAGCCTCAACCTTTCGATGCTGCTGCCGGACCTCATGCGCGCCGGCGTGACCGCGCTCAAGATCGAGGGCCGTCAACGCAGCCGCGCCTATGTCCGGGCGGTCGTCGCCGCCTTCCGCCACGCGGTTGACGACATCATGGCCGGCCGCGATCCCGCGCTCACCAGCCTGATCGAACTGACCGAGGGCCACCGGCAGACCGAAGGGGCGTTTCGCAGCAAGACATGGAGGTAGCGGTGCGCGGCGAGACCGCCGAGATCACGCTCGGGCCGGTCCTGTTCAACTGGCAGCCGGAACGATGGCGCGATTTCTACTTCGGCATCGCCGATGAAGGCGCCATTTCGGCGGTCTATCTCGGCGAGGTCGTGTGCTCGAAGCGCAGCCCGTTGTTCCTGCCGCATTTCGAGGAGGTGAGCGAGCGCCTCGCCGCGGCGGGAAAGACGGTGATCTTCTCCACGCTGTCGGAAGTCATGCTCAATCTCGACCGGCAAGCGGTCAAGAGCGTGTGCGCCTCGCCCGACGCGCTGGTGGAGGCTAACGACGCGGCGGCCGTCTTCCATCTGCAGGGACGCCCGCACCACGTCGGCCCCTTCATGAACGTCTACAACGCCGAGACCGCCGCCGTGCTGGCCCGGCGTGGCGCGCGCAATTTCTGCCTGCCGGCCGAACTTCCCGCCGGCGCCATTCGCGCCCTGTGCGCGGGAACGCAGGCGCTCGGCGTGACGGTGGAGATTCAGGTGTTCGGGCGGGTGTCGCTGGCGCTCTCGGCGCGCTGCTACCATGCCCGCGCCCACGGCCGCACCAGGGATAGCTGCCTGTTCGTCTGCGAGAACGATCCCGACGGTCTCGAATTGCGCACGCTGGACGGCCGGCCGTTCCTGGCCGTCAACGGCATCCAGACCCTGTCGCTCGAATGCCTCAATCTCATTCATGAGCTGCCCGAGCTGCGCGCGATGGGCGTCTCGCGCTTTCGCCTGTCGCCGCACACCTGCGACATGGCGGCGGTCGCCGCGGTGGTGCGCGGCGTTCTCGACCAGCGCATGACAGCCGAGGAAGGCGCGGCGCGGCTCGAGGCGATGAAGCTGCCGTTCCCGTTTTCCAACGGCTTTTATCACGGCAAGCCGGGCAATCGCTGGACGGACGCCGCGCCGCATTGACGGCTACGGCAAGGCGCGCGCTGTCGCCATTCGCTCAGCAGAACGCCTGGATTCCGGTCATCGCGCGGCCCAGGATGAGGGCATGGATGTCATGGGTGCCCTCGTAGGTGTTGACCGTTTCGAGGTTCATGAGCACGCGCATGACGTGGAACTCCTCGGAAATGCCGTTGCCGCCGTGCATGTCGCGGGCCGCGCGGGCAATTTCCAGCGCCTTGCCGCAGTTGTTGCGCTTGAGCAGGGAGATGGCGGGCGGCGCCGCCCGGTTCGCGTCCAAGAGGCGTCCGAGCCTGAGCGCGGCATGCAGGCCGAGCGTGATCTCGGTTTGCATGTCGGCGAGCTTCTTCTGGATGAGCTGGTTGGCGGCGAGCGGCCGGCCGAACTGCTTGCGGTCGAGAACATATTGGCGCGCCCGGTGCCAGCAGAACTCCGCAGCCCCCATGGCGCCCCAGGCGATTCCGTAGCGCGCCAGATTGAGGCAGCCGAAAGGGCCCGCCAAGCCCCGCGCGCCGGGAAGCAGGGCATCCTCGGGCACGATCGCTCCATCGAGCACGATCTCGCCGGTAATCGAGGTGCGCAGGCTGAGCTTGCCCCCGATCTTCGGAGTCGAAAAACCGGGGGTCTCCCGCTCGACGATGAAGCCGCGGATCGCGCCTTCGAGCTTCGCCCACACGACAGCGACATCGGCGACCGGCGCATTGGTGATCCACATCTTGGCGCCAGTGAGCCGAAAGCCGCCCGCCGCGCGCTCGGCGCGCGTTGCCATCGAGCCGGGATCGGAGCCGTGGTCCGGCTCGGTCAGTCCGAAGCAGCCGATGATCTCGCCGCGCGCGAGCTTGGGCAGATATTTTCTGCGTTGCGCCTCGGTTCCGTAGGCGTAGATCGGATGCATCACGAGCGATGATTGGACCGACATGGTCGAGCGATAGCCGGAATCGACCCGCTCGATCTCGCGCGCGGTCAGCCCGTAGGCGACGTAGCCGAGCCCGGCACCGCCATATTCAGTCGGGATCGTCGGTCCCAGCAGGCCGAGTTCGCCCATCTCGGCGACCACGGCGCGATCGAACTCCTCATGGCGATAGGTCTCGACGACGCGCGGAAAGAGCTGTTCCTGTGCATAGGCACGCGCCGTGCGCTGAATCAAGCGCTCCTCTTCGCTGAGCTCGCCCGCAAGATCGAGCGGGTCCTCCCAGTCGAAGGAAGCATCCATGTGCATGGCCGGCCTATTGCCGAGCCGCTCGGCCGGTTGCTGCATGGGATCGTTCCTTTTCGGTCTCACAGTCGCTGCGATCATACCGATCGTCATAAAGATTCACCCGACGCCGTCATCGTCCGCCAACGGGACCGGCCGGAGCCTGCCTTCGGGCCGCGCTGCGCGCGGACCCGATGGGCCGGCCCGATGGTAAACTCCAGCGGACGATCCAGTAACCACCAGCGCCTGCGGTTACTGGATGCTCCGCTTTCGCGGAGCATGACGTCTCAGGGACAAGTGCCGCTGGTATCACAGCGCGCGACACCATAGGCCACTCCCAGTCGGACGGCTTGACCACAATCAAGGCGGCCGGCGCCGCGAGCCGGCACTTGACGCGGGAGGATTTTCAAGTGCGCTCACTCTCTCGCCATCATCGCGAGAAGGCGTAGGAAACCTGGTAATATCGTCCGCGGCGATGCCGATCACACAACGCGGCTGGGACGGCGGGCGGGCTCCTCGGCGGATGGGCGCGCGTGACGCTTGTCCTTCGCGACGCGGTCGACGAGCTTGAGCATGGTGGCAACCGTGATCGATCCCAGCGTCGCCCGCACGCTGTCGTCGATCTCGCTGAGGACCTGGCCCAGGGCGTTGCCTTCATCGGTGAGGTCCCCCGGGGCATGCGCGTCCTCGGAGTCCAGGTTTTCAAAGAGCTGGATGATCTCAAGCAGCGTCAAGCGCCGCACGTTGCCGCTTAACTGGTAGCCGCCGCCGGCCCCGCGCACCGACCGCACGAGGCCGGCGCGGCCGAGAACGTGCATGACCTTCGCGAGGTGGTGGTTGGATATGCCGTATTTCAGTCCGATTTCGGCCACTGAAAGCTGGCGGTCGACACGCGCGGCGAGCTCCAACATGGCGAAAATCGCTAGCCGACTCGAAATCTGCAGCTTCATGGAGTCTCCACCGCCCGGGGCCCGCACAGGGGCTCATCACGACTGTCCGGCGTCTCGTTCGACTTCCTTCTCGAGCTGAATGTACGGTCCGGCCATCATGCCCTCGCTGCGGAAGAACATCAGATGAAGGCGATTGTCCCGCGCCACCATCGTCCGCATCTTGCCCACGCCCGCCTTCCTGAACTCGGCCGAGATCGCGGCGAACAGCGCCTGCCCGACGCCGCGCAGGCGCGCGCGCGGCTCAACCGAGAGGGCGAACACCCATCCGCACGGCGCCGACCCGAACTCCCACGCGCGCACCTCGCCAATGATGAAGCCGAGGATCGGCGTACGGGCATCGGCCTTGAACGGATCGGCGACGAGGAATATCCGTTCGTGCAGGCGCCTTTTGCCGTAGCGCTCGAACACGTCGTGCCAATAGTCAGGCTTGGCAAGGCCGGTGACGCGCTCGTCAAGGGCAATGACGTGGCCGATGTCGGCGGCTGCCACCCGCCGCACCGAGAACGAGGTCCTGGGCCTCGCCACCTGATCGATCGCTGCCATGCACCACTCTGGTCGAGGGCGGACACTTCGCTGGGGCCGCGCCGGCACCCTGCGGGTTGTTGACAAAGGTGTAGGCGAAAATTGAGTATTTTGGTACTAAATTATTGAGGGACACCAGGGTCGCCGCGAACGCATCACCGTTCGCGGCCCGGCCGTCGAGGGAGACCACGTCATGAGCTGCGCAGGAGGCCAGGACTCCCGGGTATGGCGCACGGCGGAAGCCGTCTATGTCGATGTGCGCGGGCTCGACCCGCCCGAGCCGATGGTGGAGATTCTGCGACTGATCGACCACGGCGAGGTCGAGGCGGTCCTCATCGCGCATCTCGACCGCGAGCCGATCTTTCTTTATCCGGAACTCGACGACCGCGGCTGGAGCCACGAGATCGAGCCTTCCTGCGGGGACTGCGGCGACGAAGTCAAGCTCCGCATGGTCCGCCTAAAGCCATGACGCTGGCGGCCACCTTCCTGGCCGGCGCCAAGAGCCGGCTGCTGCCGCCCTCCATCCCATTTCGCTTTTTTGCCTCGGCGGCGGCCTTTCATATCCTGATGTGGGCCGTGCTGGCGGCAGAGCCGGGCGGGGTTGCCGGCTTTCGCGGAGGACTGGGTCCTCCGCTGGCGGCGGTCCATCTCCTGACGCTCGGGGTTCTGACCACCACCGCGATCGGCGCCTCGGTGCAACTCCTGCCGGTCGCGACGCGCCGGGCGCTCGCCGCGGTGTGGCCGATCAAACTCGTCTTCTGGCTCACGGTGCCCGGAACTGCGGCCCTGGTCATCGCCATGTACGCCGCGCACACCGCGGCGCTCCTGCTCGCCGCCGCCGTGATCACAGTCGGGCTCCTGCTGTACGCCGCCGTCCTCGCTGACAATCTGCGCCGCGCCCGTAGCCTTCCGCTCGTCGGGGCCTATGGCTGGGCCGCGCTTGCCGCCCTCGTCCTGCTCATCGGCCTCGCTCTCGCGCTCGCCGTCGACTACGGCACGGGCGCGCTGCCCGATCACGGCGCGGCCGCCCTCTCCCACCTGGTCCTGGGAGGCTACGGCTTCATGGGACTGCTGGCGCTCGGCTTCAGCCACGTCCTCGTGCCGATGTTCGCGCTGTCGGCAGCACCCGCGAAGCGGCCGGCCTTCATCGGCTTCGCCCTGGCAACAGCCGCGGTGGCGCTCGGCAGCCTCGGCGCCCTTCTCGGCCAGCGCGCGACATTGTCCGCCGCCGCGCTGATCGGCCTTGCCGCCGCGCTCGTCCATCTCTGGTTGATGCAGCGCGTGCTCGCGAGCGGGCTGCGCAAGCGGCTCGGGCTTTCGTTCGTGCTCGTGCGCGCGGCTTGGCTGATGCTGCCGCTCTCAGTACTTGTGGGTCTTGCCGGCCTGCATGGGTTTGCCGGACCGAACGGGTCCACGCTGTTCGGGTTGCTGCTGCTCGGCGGCTGGTTGCTGACCTTTCTGTTCGGGGTGCTGCAGCGCATTTTGCCGTTTTTGGCGTCCATGCACGTGACGCGACCCGGCGGCGCGCCGCCTCTCATGTCCGAGCTTGCATCCTCGGGATTGCTCAAGGTGCATGCGACCTGCCACGGCCTGGCGCTTGCAATGCTGGCATTGGCGATCATGATCGACGCTGGCTGGCTCGTGCGCGTCGGCGCCGTCGTCGGGCTGATCGGCGCCGTTGCGTTCGGCTGGTTCACGGCCGACATTGTGCGGCAGGTCGCGTTCAGGCGTGCACAATGACCGCCGCGGAGCGGATGGCGGGCCGCGTCAAATGTACTGGCCGGCATCGACCCGCAGCACTTCGCCGGTGATGGCGCGGGCGGCGTCCGACAGCAGGAACAGGACGGCGTTGCTGACGTCCTCGGGCTGGGCGAGCGCCGGCAGGACGGCCTCGTCCGCGGACCGCGCGATGATCTGCGGCGCCAGCGCGCGCGCCATGTCGGTCATCACCATGCCGGGTGCAACCGCGTTGACGGTGATGCCCTTACTGCCGAGTTCACGGGCGGCGGTCTTGGTCAGGCCGATCAGCCCGGCCTTCGCCGCCGCGTAGTTGGCCTGCCCGAACTTCCCGCGCAGGCCGTTGATCGAGGCGATGTTGACGATGCGGCCAAACCCCTGCGCCGTCATGAGCGGCGCCACCGCGCGGATCATGTTGAAAGCGCCGGTCAGATTGACGGCGATCACCGCCGCCCATTCGGCGTCGCTCATCTTCATGAGTGAGCGGTCGCGGGTGATTCCGGCGTTGTTGACGAGCAGGGTGGGAGCCGAGGGCAGTTGCGCCACTGCGCCCTTGACGGCCTCCGCATCGGCCACGTCGATTCGAGCGAACTGATGTTGGGGACCGTCGGCCTCGTCAGGATCGCTGACGTCGAAGCCATGAACCTGCGCCCCCGCCGTCGCCAGCGCGTCGGCAATCGCCCTGCCGATGCCCCGGCTGGCCCCGGTGACAAGCGCGCGGTGGCCGGAGAAATCGAAGCGCGCCCAGGACCTATGGTTCGCCATCGATCCCGTACTCAAAGCAGATCTGCTGGCATGGATGAAAGCCGCACCGATCAAGAAAGGCGAGGAGGTTGCGATCGCGCCAGTCGACCTCCGTGCGGACGCACTCGACGCGCAGCGTCATCAGATTGACGAGGAGCTGCGACAACAACGCCCGCCCGATGCCCTGCCCGCGGTAGTCCGGGTCGACGCCGATCGTGTCCATGACGGCTGTCGGATCGACGCGGCCGAATTCGCCGAAGTCGACGCGCGCCATGACGAAGCCGACCGGCCCGCCGTCGCGCTCGGCAACGAGCGACACGCGCACATCGGAGTCGTGCAGCGCCTCGGCAAGCTTGCGTTCGAAATAGACGGAGCGATCGCGCCCGGTGATGCGGCGGTCGATGGTGATCAGGGCGCGCAGATCGCCTTCGGTCATGGCGCGCACCGGAATCCGGTCGCGCGCGAGCGGGCCGAAATCGGGCGCCGGCGGCTTGCCGTAGTTGATCTCGGCAGCCTCGCCGATACGCGCAGGAATCGTCATGCCCGGGCGTGCAGCCATTGTGTCCTCCGCGACCTCATACTTCCTCGCTCGCCTCATCGAGTAGCTCGGCGATCGAGCGCTCCAGCGCCAGCCGCGGCGCGAGCTGGAAGCCCGAGGCCGCGAAGAAGCGCAAAATGTCGTGATGGGTCCAGTCCGACTGCGATTGAAGCGAGCGCACGCCCTTTCGGCGCATGATGTCGGCGAGCTCCTCCATGAGCGCCTGCCCGACGCCGCGCTCCTGGCTCTCCATCTCGACGCCGACCGCATCGAGCACGGCGACCGCATCCTCGCGGCCGAACTCGCCGCGCAGGATGCGGGCGATGGCGAAGCCGCGCAGCGAGCCGCCGCGCATGACTCCGACATGGATGTATTCGTCGGGACGCGCCTTGGCGGCGGCGAAATTCTTCTCGAAGAAGCGGCGTCGCGTATGACCGCTATGGCTGCGGTCGATCGCGATCACCCGTTCGATGTCATCGACGACGAGCAGGCGAACGCCGCGATGGGATGTGGCAGTGGCGACGACCATGAGCAATCCTCACACGCTTTCGACGTAGTCCTGATAAAGGCGAGCCTCGGTCTCGCTGTCCATGCATTCGTCGAGCAGCGGCAGCAGCGCCATTTCCTCCTTCTGCACGTGCGCCAACATGCGCTCGCACAGCTCGTGGCCGAGGCGACGAAACTCGTTCCACTCGGCGCCGTCGAATCCCCGCGCCGCCGCCTGGCGCGCAAGCGCGGCGACCCGTACCCCGATCGGCCGCATGGCGTTGTGCTCCTCGGTGAGGTGGGCGCCGATGGCTACGTCTCCGATCGCCTCCAGATAGGTGAAAAGGTGACCTTCCTCGAAGGCGAAATGGCGCTGGACCTCCGCTTCCACCCCGCTCGACAGATCGGCCAGGAGCTGGGCGACGCCGCGCTCGCCGGTGTCGGGCGGGCTGCCCCCGCGCTGGCGCGCAAGCAACTGCTCGAGCCGCTCGATGAGCGCCACGGTCGCACGGTGCTCCTCGTGAAGCATCTGGCTGATGCGATTCGTGAAGCTCATCGTCGCGCTCACACGTGGAGCTGCTGATACTTGGCGAGCAGATCGTCGTTGCTTTCGACCCAGTCGGGATTGGTCACGATGCACTCGGCCGGACAGACGAGCTTGCACTGCGGCTCGTCCTCGGCGCCCACGCATTCGGTGCACTTCATCGGATCAATAACATAGATCGGATCGCCGGCCGAAATCGCCTTGTTGGGGCACACCGGCTCGCACGCATCGCAGGCGGTGCAAGCCTCGGTAATCATCAGCGCCATCGCTGTCTCCTCGCTTCAGGCCGCCTGCGGCAGCTTGCCGAGCGCGGCGAGCTTGTCGTGACGGTACGCCCCCCACAGCGCCGCGCCGATCGCCCCTGCATAGACCGAGTCCGGGTGGCTGCGGATTGTCACCTTCATGTCCCTCATCTTGGCGACGTCCTCCTCCAGCGCCGCCACCAGCCCCCGGTCGAGGGCGAGGCCTCCCGTCATCATCACGACGCCCTGGGTCGCCCCGATCGACTTGAGCAGCTTGGACAGGCGGCCGGCCATCGACAGGTGGATGCCTTTGAGGATGTTGGCGGCCGAGATGCCGCGCGAGACCATGTTGATGACGTCGGTCTCCGCCAGCACGGCGCAGATGCTGCTGACCACTTCGGGATCGTCGGCCTGGCGTGACAGCGAGCCGATCTCATCCTGGGCAATGCCGAGATAGCGCGCGATGTTTTCCAGGAACTGCCCCGATCCCGAGGCGCATTGGCTGGTCATTTTGTAGCTCAGCACCTTGCCACGCGGGTCGATGCTGATGGCGCGCCCATGTAGTGCCCCGACATCGAGCGCCGCCCTGGCCTCGGGATCCAGGTAGATCGCCCCGCGCGCGTGCGTCGTCATCGAGTAGAAGTGGCCGGTGTGAAACGGCACGCCCTCGCCCTCGCCGGTCGTCGCCACGTAGCCGATGTCCTTCTCCGTCAGCTTGGCGTCCGCCAGCACCTGATCGTAGGCGACCCTGGCCAGCTCCATCGGGTCGCGCTGGCGGATGCGCAGGATGGTGCGCGCCAGCCAGGTGCTCTTGCCGTCCTCGACGACGAATATCGCAGCCTTGACGGCCCCCGTCCCGACGTCGATGCCAGCCGCGATGGTCATGGGTCACTCCCTATGCCTGTCCAAGATGCGCCCGCCGCGCGAACTCGGCCGCTCCGAGCGCGCCGGTGTAGATGGAGTCCGGATCGATGTTGATGGTCACCTCCCCGTAGTTCTCCTTGATGAGCTTCTTCAGCTCGCGCACGGCGGCTTCGTTCTTGGCGACGCCGCCGGTGAAGGTGAACTCGTTGGTGACGCCGCCCGAGCGCGAAATGATCGAGATCGCGCGCAGGATGATGGCGCGGTGCAGTCCCGCCAGGATGTCCTCGCGCTTCTCGCCGAGCGATAGGCGGTCGCGCAGCTCCGCGCCGGCGAACACCGTGCAGGTCGAGTTGATGCGCGCCGGCCGGTCGGATTTCATCGCCAGCGGCCCCAGCTCGTGTAGGCCCATGTTCATTTCGTCGGCGATGTAGCCGAGATAGCGGCCGCAGCCGGCGGCGCAGCGATCGTTCATCTGGAAGTTCACCACGATGCCGTTGCCGTCGACCTGGATGCCCTTGGTGTCCTGTCCGCCGATGTCGAGCACGGTGCGGGTATTGGGATACATCATGTGCGCGCCCAGCCCGTGACACAGGATCTCCGAGCGGATGTGCTCCTTGGAGAACGGCAGCGTCACGCGGCCGTAGCCGGTGCCGACGAGGTAGGTTTCCTCGAGCTCGATTGCGAGCGAGCGCTCGATGATTGCCTGGATGTCGCTGGCGTTCGAGACAAGCGCCTCCTCGGTAGCGAGGGTGCGGGCCAGCGCGCGGCGAAACTTATCGCTGAGCGCGCCCGCGGGGGGCCTGTTCTCCACCTCGATGATGGACTTGTCGTAGACGTTGAGGAGCAGGTCATAGGACAGCCCGGCCGAACGCGCCACCTCCTCGGCATGGCTGTGATAGCGCGATCCGGCGATGTCGCGGAAGAAGTCGGACTTGCGCTTGGCGCCCGGTGCATAGAGCTCGGGCGCCTCCTCGCACAGCCGGCGAAAGACCTCGTGGAGCGCCTCGCTGACCTGCGTTTCGAGGCCGGCGAAGCGCCCACCGCGGACCTGGTGCAAACAGGTCTGTTCGAGGTCTTCAAGCTGCTCCAGGAACTGCTCGAGACGGAAGGCGCGCTCCAGCGCCGCCAGAAATGTGTCGAGCTTTTGGCTGAGCCCGTCGGCCTCGCGCAGCGCCCTGCGGAACAGCGTGAAACGGGCATCGACGCCCGCCTCCTCGCTCGCCACGCGGGTCGCGGTGCTGTAGTTGGAACGCGAATTGGTGATGCCGCGCCCGATCACCTCGCGGTTCTCGTCGAGCAGAACCGCCTTGGTGGTGGTCGATCCGAGGTCGATGCCAACGAAGGTCTTCAACGCCGTTCTCTCCTTCAGGCCGCCGCTCGCGCCGCCGCGCGCTTCTGTTCGATCATCTGGAAGTAGCTTTCGAGCCGGTTCTTGATGTTGGCCGCCGAGAAATAGCGGGGATCGACGAGATCGGATTCGATGAAGGCGCCCGGTTTGCCGGTGCGCTTCTCCACCTCACGCATGATCAGGAGCTGGCCGGCCGAGAAGCTGTTGCAGCTCTTGATCGAGTTGATCAGGAGCCCGTCCGCCTCGTACTCGTCGACGTAGCGGGCGAGCATGTCGATGCGCATGGGCAGATTGCGGTTGGTGTAGACGCCGAGGCAGTACTCGGCGAGCGTCTCCAGCGGCTTGTCGGGGTCGTGCCGGAACCCGAAGTCGTAGACGCCGCCGACCTTGGTGTAGCTCGAGGCGACGACGACCGCCCCTTCGTCGTAGAACATCTTCCAGAACTGGCGGAAGTTGGTGTAGTTCGGCGGCCCCTCGACCACCAGGCGGTATCGTTCCTGACCCATGTCGCCATCGGGCGTGACCGGCCCCTTGCCGGCGGCAACGCGCGCCTCGACCTCCTCGCGCAGGAACTGGTAGTACTCGATGGCATCGTCGGTGCCGCGGAACGCGCCGAAGATCGGGCCGATGTAGTAGATGCCGCCGAAATAGGCGTCGATCGGCGACGGCTTGTGCTTGGCGCTCTGCAGCACGCGCACCAGGTCATCCTCCGCGCGCACCGACTTCTTGAGGTACTCGCGCAGCCGGTCGATGTCGAACTTGACGCCCGAGATGCGTTCGAGCGCGGGGATGACCTCGCCCTTGAACTGCTTGACCATGTACTCGATCATGTTCGGCGTGATCTTGCCGTCGCCCATGTAGGGCGTGTGCAACATGATCGTCTCGCACTTGTACTGCTCGCGCAGCAGCTCGAACCACTTCATGAACGTGAAGCAGCCGGTATAGGAGAGCAGCAGCACGTCGGGGTCGGGAAGCCGCTTTCCGTTGGGGCCGATGTTGCCCTTGGCCATCATGCCGATGTCGGACTTGACGTAGGTGCAGACGTCCTCCGAGTGGCCGATCTTTTCCGCCTCGAGCACGTAGGCGCCCGACTGCCGGCGCAGCCCGCTCTGAATGGCATTGACCTCGGGCAGATTGTTGAGGAGGCCAAAGCACATGATCAGCTCGTTCAGGTTGCCCGGCACGAAGGTCGAGACCACCTTCTCGCCGGTCTTCGGCGCGCTGGTCAGGCGATCGTAATGGGCGGCCATCATCTCCTTCTGCTTGACCATGGAGGCGTCCTTCTCGACCTCCCTGGCGGGGGCTGCCTTCGGCGCGACGATCGTCGTCATGTTCCGCTCCACAGCTTGATCGAGTCGGCGAAAGTGCCGGCCTGTTCGCGGATCGGCTGCATCTGACCGGAGTTTTCCGCGTACTTGAACGCAATATAGGGGATATTGGCATCCTTGAGCACGTGCTGGAGCATCGGCCGCTCAAGCAAGGCCGGGTCGCAGAAGCTCGGACAGGCGAAGATGACGCCTTCGGCGTTGGCGCGCCGCACGGCACGCACCAGATGCTGGCCCTTCTCCTTCAGATCGGGTTCGTACTTCGCCGCGGTCGATTCAGAGTGATGCAAGAACGCGAGCGCCAGGTTCTGAAGCGGGTTGCCCTCGGTTTCAACGTCGGCCGTGAGCCAGCGCGTCACCAGCAATAGATCGTCATCGACGACATAGCAGCCGGCGAGTTCGAGCGACTTGATCAGGTTGAGCGGCGGCTGCTCGCAAAACACCCCGGTCAGCACGATGCGGCAGTTGTCGCGCATTGGCCGCTCCTCGCTTGCCGCCGCGGCGAGGTAATCGCGAATTAACGCCGAATGCTCCTCGACCGGCAGCACCAGTCCTGCGCGCAGCACGAGATAGACTTCCGCGCCGGGCGCCAGCCACGGGCACTTTGCCCGGAACGTATAGAGCTCGCGCACCAGCCGGCGGTTCTCGTTGTAGACGGCGATCGAATGGCGCAGCTCCTCCTCGCTGACCGGCCTGCCGCGCAGCTCACCGAGGCCCTCCATGAGTTCGGCGAGCTCGTGGACGTAAAAATTGCCGCCGATTTCGTCCCGGTAGTTCTGCGGCACGTCGAAATAGCGCACGTAGACGCTCGGGAACATGATCTTCCACATGCCGGAGAGGTTGCGGATCACGTCGCAGATGGAGGGGAACAACATGCCGTCCACGAAATCGAGCCGGCCGGAAACGCCGAGCTCGATGGTGGAGCGCGGGATGCGGCAGATGTAGCTCTGGTAATAGGCGTCGCCGTGGATCACTTCGAGCTGATCGCCGCCCCCGACGATCCCAAGCGGCAGGAAGCCCGCGGCATGAATGATCTCGCGCGGCACGTAGATCGGCATGTAGCCGATGACCTTGCGGCCCGGCGCGGCCGCCTTCCACTCGCGCGCCGCGGTGAAGTTGAGATCATCGAACAGCGCTTGCGCGCGCCCGATGATGCTGGCTGTCTTGGAGCCATTCAACGATGTTGCCACCGCGCGGTCCTCTTCTCGAGAAAGGCCCCGAGACCTTCCAGGGCATCATGGGTTGCCATGAGCTCGTCAAGGTACAGTCGCTCGACGACTGCGATCTTGGCCCGCACGCGCGCCGCATAGTCGCAGCGCGCTGCCTTGACGGCGTAGCGCAGCGAGCTGGCGCTCTTTAGATTGATATGCTCCTCGAAATAGGCAAGAGCGGCCCGTTCCGGATCGGCGGCCCCCTGCGCCATTCCCATGGCGACAGCGTCGGCGCCGGATATGCTGCGGGCCGACAACAGCAGATCGAAGGCGCGCCCCGGCCCGACCAGTTCGGGCAGCAGGCAGGACGCCGCCGGCGCGAACACGCCAAGCTTCATCTCGGGCTGGCCGAGCGCCGCATCCGGGGCGACAAACAGGAGGTGCCCGGCGAGCGCGAGTTCCAGCCCGCCGCCCAGGCACTGGCCGCGCACGGCCACCAGGATGGTCACCGGCGACTCGACCATGCGCAGGAGCAAGCCGTGCAGGCCCTTCAGCATCGCCTCGCATTGGCCGGGCAGGTGCTCCTCGACGCTGGCGCCGAAGCTGAAATGCGGGCCCTCGGCATCGACCAGGACGGCGGCAAGGTGCGGGTTATCGAGATGCTCGGCAAACGCGCGATCGAGCGCCGAAATCATGGCCGCATCGATCAGGTTTGCCTTCGGCCGGCTCAGGCGCAGCCGCAGCAATCTGCCTTCCGCCTCGACCCAGACCTTGAGGGGCGCTGTCATGATCGACGACCTGCCCTACCTTGACGTCGGCGCGGCATCCTCGGCCGCGGGCCGGCCGGACGCGCGGCGCTGCGCGGCGCCGGGCATGATGCTGTCGGTGAGATCGTCATCCCACTTCGCATTGGCGGCAAGGGCGCGACGCAACGCAATGAAGTCGATTTCGCGCCCGGTCTCCCGGGTGCCTTCGTTGAATGCCCGAAAGCCCGCCCGCGCCTCCGTCATCATGTTGAGGGCAAGCCACGCGCGCGAGTTCTCCTTGTTGCGGTTCCAGACGTCGAGCTTGGGCTTGCGCAGTTCCTCGACGGTCTTGGAGGTGCAATCGGGGAAGGTGTAGAGCAGCTTGGTGCACAGCGCGTCGACCTTCTCATCGAGCAGGCTGAGGTCGACGGTGCCGCGTTTCAACAGTTCCTGGCCGGCCTTCAAGGCATCGCCCGTCTTGGGCTTGCCGAAAACGAAGCGGCCGAACTCGTCGGTCATGCGGGTCGTTTCCACCAGCGGATTGGCGACGAACCGGCCGTCGCCCTTGAGCGCGGGCACGATGTCGGTGAGCAGCCCCATGAAATAGGCTTCGTGGGCAGAGAACGGCTCGCACAGCACGCAGGCCCCCATCGCACGCTCGGCCCCGATGATGACGGGGAGGAAGTCAGTGGCGCCACCGATCGGGGCCGAGCCGTGCTTCGGACCCGCCTGGCCGAACCGGGCAAGGTCCTGAGCGATGGAGAAGTCGCATGCCATCCCGATCTCCTGACCGCCGCCGACGCGCATGCCGTTGATACGGCAGATCACGGGCTTGTCGCAGGCCAGGATGCTCGAGACCATGTCGTTGAAGAGCCGCATATAGGCGCGGTATTCCTGCGGATTGCCGGCGTAGTACTCGGCGTATTCCTTGGTGTTGCCGCCCGTGCAGAAGGCCTTGTCGCCGCTGCCGGTGAACACGACCGCCACCACGTCGCGCGCCGCGCTGGCGGCGCGGAAGGCCAAAATGACGGCCTTCACCATCTCGGTGGTGTAGGAATTGAGCTGCGTGGGATTGTCGAGGATGATCCACGCGCTGGAAAGGCCTGCCACCGGCTGGCCAGCGGAGTCCTTCACCGGCCGCTTCTCGTAGTGAACGCCGGCGGAGATTGTCGCCCGCACGTGCTCGGCGACGAGATCATGGTCTTTCACGTCCCGTTCGCCGGCGGCGAGGTTGCGGGCAGTTTCGCCAGTCATCGTTCGCTCCTCAAAGTGCAGGCACGAGCACGGCGCGCCGCTTGAGCGCGCCGGCATGGACCGCCTCGAAAACCTGATTGATCTCGCTCAACGGGTGCTTTTCGACGAAGGGAGCGACCTTGATGCGGCCGCTGAGCACCAGTTCGAGCGCTTGCGGATAGAGTTCGGGCGCACAGCCCCAGTTGCCGATCGCGCGGGCGTGGAACGCCATCAGATTCGAGAGCCGGATTTCGACCTTGTCCATCGTGAACCCCACGACGGCGAGCGTTCCCCCGCTGTTGATGAGGCTGAACGCGGTTTCCTGGCCCGTGCGGGTTCCCGAACATTCAAAAATGATCCACTCGCTTTGGCGCAGGCCGCGTTCCTTGGCGAAGGCCTGGATCGCGGACTTGAGGTCGCGTGCCGTCATCTGCCGGGCGTTCAACGCGAGCGCCGCGCCCTGGCCGGTCATCGCCGCCAGCTTGTCGTCGCTGATATCGATGACGACCACCGTGCCGCCGTGCGCCCGCGCGATCTGGGCGGCGTAGCCGCCGACCCCACCGACCCCGTTGACGACGACGAGGTCGCCGGGCGCAACGCCGGCCTGAATCACTGCCTGGTAGGGCGTGGTCACGGCATCGGCGATGACGGAAAGGTCGGCGAGCTCGATGCCGGCCGCCGCCAGGCGCCGTTCGTCGACCTCGCACAGGCCGTGCGCCGGCACGATGATGTGGGATGCAAAGCCGCCGTGAATGTCGTTGCCGGGCATCTTCTGATTGGGGCAGATGGTCGCCTTGCCCCGCCGGCAGACGTCGCAATGTCCGCACGGGATCACCGCCGGCACGATCACCGCGCGGTCCATCCACGACCGGGCGCTCGATCCGGCGTCGACGACGCGGCCGCTGACCTCGTGGCCGAGCGTCAACGGAAGGGCGTGCTTGGTGCGAACGCCGTCATAGTAATAGCCGAGGTCGGTATGGCAGACGCCGCACCCCGCCACCGCGACCACGACCTCCTCGGGGCCGGGCGTCAGCACGTCGAATGGGGTCTCGACAAGGGGTTCGCCCTTGCCCGTCATCATCCAGCGAACTGGATCGCCGCCCATGCGCACGCCCCTTGAATTGGCCGCGGTTTTGCGCCTCAGTGAGCCCGCAGATCGCCGGCATTTTCAGATGCGGCCGCCTGTCCGCCTTGATTTAAAGCAAGGAAGTGAAAAAAAACGTATTTTAGTACTCAAATACGCCTTGGGCCAGGAGGCGGCCCCCGGCAGCCCGGCTTCGACGATGGGGGCGAGCATGGAAGAAACGCAGAGCATCTCGGTCGCGGTCGTGGGAAGTGGCGGTGCCGGCGCGCTGACGGCGGGAAATTTCCTGCTGGAAGCGGCCAGCGCCTCAGGATGGCAGGGCCTGCTCACGCGCACGGTCGGACCGCAGATCCGGGGCGGGGAGGCCGCAGCGCTGGTCCGCCTGGCGACTCACCCGGTGGAATGCCTGCCGGACCGCTTCGACCTCGTGATCGGGATCGATTGGCTCAACGCCCACCGTTTTGGCTCCGAGATCGAGGTCGGGCCGCACAGCCTGGTGATCAGCGACCCGCGCGGGGGTGCGCTGCCGCCCAGCGTCGCGGCGGCCGACGCGCGCGTGGTGCAGGTGCCGATCAAGGATTTGGCGAAGGCGGTCCCCGAAGGGCGACCCAACATGGTCGCGCTTGGGCTGGCCGCCCGGCTGCTCGGACTGGGGCTTGATGCGCTGATGGCGCAGCTTGAAAAGCGGCTCGGCGGCAAGGGGCGCTCGGCGATCGAGGCCAGCCGCCGGGCCATCGTCAGCGGGTACGAGGCGGCCGCCGCCATCGAGTTCGGCAAGCGCCTGGCGCCACCGAGGCCGGAATCGGTGCGGCGATGGCTCATCTCGGGCAACGAGGCGGCCGCGCTCGGCGCGGTGCGGGGCGGCATCCGGTTCGCGGCGGCCTATCCGATCACGCCGGCAACGGAAATCCTCGAATGGCTGGCCCCCAACCTCGCCAAGCTCGGCGGCGTGCTGCTGCAGGCGGAGGACGAGCTTGCCGCCATCAACATGATCATCGGCGCCTCCTTCGGCGGCACGCCGGCGCTCACCGCGACCTCGGGACCGGGGCTCTCGCTTATGATCGAGGCGCTCGGCCTGGCGACCGCCGCCGAGATCCCGATCGTCGTGATCGACGTCATGCGCGGGGGGCCGTCCACCGGCATCCCGACGAAATCCGAGCAGGCGGATCTCAACATCGCCGTCTATGGCGCGCATGGCGACGCCCCGCACCTGGTGCTGGCCCCGCAGTCGGTCGGCGATTGCCTGTTCACCACCCAGTGGGCCACCTATCTCGCCGAGGCGCTGCAGACCCCGGCCATCGTGCTCTCGGACCAGTTCATCGGACAGGCGCGCGCGGCGATCGAGCGCCCGGCCGATGTCGCCTTCATCGGCCAGCGTGCGCGGGCGATCGACATCGCCGAGGGATACAAGCGCTACGCGACGGCGGCGAACGGAGTGTCGCCCATGGCGCTGCCGGGCACGCGCGGCTGCCAATACACCGCCGACGGCCTCACCCATACCGAGCGCGGCATTCCGACGAGCGGAGCGGACGATCACCGGACCCAGCTCGACAAGCGGCGCGACAAGCTCGATCGCTTCACCTATGGCGATCATTGGGCGACGATCGAGGATGCCGGCGACATCGCGGTGATCACCTGGGGCTCGCTGACCGGAACGGCGCGCGAGGCGATCGGGCGTGCCGCCGCCGACGGCGTGGAGGCGAGCCTCATTGCGCCGCGACTGCTCTACCCCGTTCAGCGCGAGCGCCTCGCCGCCGCGCTCGCCGGCAAGAAGCGCGCGCTCGTGGTCGAGCAGAGCCACGGCGCGCAGTTCCACCGCTATCTCAGGGCCCATTACGACCTTCCGGACGCGGTGCGCGTGCTCTATCGGCCGGGGCCGCTGCCGATCAGGGTTGACGAGATTCACCGCGCGATCATTGAATGGAGACCATGATGTCGACCCTCGACGTGCGGGCTGCCTACAAGCCCTCCGACTACAAGTCGGACGTCAAGCCGATCTGGTGCCCCGGCTGCGGCGACTATCACGTGCTCATGTCGTTCACGCGGGCCTTCGCCGAGCTGGGGCTGCCACCCGAGCAGATCGTGGTCGTCTCCGGCATCGGCTGTTCCTCGCGCATTCCCGCCTATACCAACTGCTACGGCTTTCATGGCGTGCACGGGCGTTCGCTCGCCGTCGCCGCCGGCCTCAAGATCACGCGACCCGAACTCACGGTCGTGGTGGCGAGCGGCGACGGCGACGGCTATTCGATCGGCGGCAACCACTTCCTCCACGCCTGCCGTCGCAACATCGACATGACCTACGTGGTGATGGACAACCACATCTACGGCATGACCAAGGGCCAGCCGTCGCCCACGACCGAACCCGAGTTCGACACCGCGCTGTCGCCCGGCGGCACTGGCCTGCGGCCGTTCCATCCGCTGGTCATCGCGCTGGCCTCGGGCGCCAACTTCATCGCCCGCTGCTTCTCGGGCGAGCCCAACGAGACCGCCTCGGTCCTCGTCGAGGCGATCCGGCATCCGGGATTCTCGTTCATCGAGATTTTGAGCCCGTGCGTGACCTACCGGCCCGACGAGAAGGAATGGAAGAACCTCGTCCATCCGGCGCCCGTCGCGGCGACGAGCGATCCCGCCAAGGCGGCGCGCCGGATCATGACCGATGACGGATTCAACCTCGGAATTCTCTACCGCGGCGACCGAAAGCCCTATCAGCCCGCGATCGGGCAGGCGAGCGTCGATCCGTCGGAGCTGGAGCGGGAGTTCGAGCTATGAAGGCACCCGGCGTTCCCAAGATCGCAAGCCTCGCCGACCTCTTCGCCGTTGCCTACCAGATCGAGGCCGACGCGGTGGAGCGCTACGACCTGCTTGCCGATCAGATGGACACCCACAACAACCCGGAACTTGCTGTCGTCTTTCGCGACCTGTCGAGGGCGGAAGCCATTCACCGCGACGAGATTCGCCGCCTCGCCGGCGACATCGACGTGATCGCGCACGCCCGCCGCATGGCGAAATGGGGCCGCGGCGAAAGCCCGGAGCAGGCCGATATCGGGGCGGCCCATTACATGATGACGCCGTGGCACGCGCTGCAGCTCGCGCTCGCCGGCGAGCAACGCGCGCTCGCCTTCTTCCAGTCGATCGTGGGGGCGACGAAAGATCCGGAGATCAAGAAAATGGCGGAGGAGTTCGTCGAGGAGGAGGCCGAGCACGTCAATCTTGTGCATCGGTTGCTGCGCAGATACCCGGAGCCGCCCGAATCGTGGTCGCAGGACCCCGACCCGGCGATTTCACAGGAATGATACGCATTCCGGCTGATTGCTTCGGCATCATCACCGGGCCGGCGCCGGAGTCCCTGCTGCGCCTGCGCACCGGGGTGCCCGGTCAGCGCCGAGCCGTTTGCATCGCCCGGCGTTGATCAGCTCAATGGCTTGCGCTGGTCGACCACCCGCACCGCCTTGCCCTGCGAGCGCGGCACCTCGCCAGGAGACTTGATCACGACCCGGCTGGTGACGCCGACCAGCGACTTGAGGTGATGGGCGACCTCGGCGGCCTTGCGGTCGCGATCCGCACTGGCCACCTGAGCTTCCAGCGCAAGCTCGACCTCCACCGTCATGGCATCGAGCGCGCCCTCCCGCGTCAACAGGATCTGATAATGCGGCGCGAGCCCGGGGAAACCGACGAGAACCGCCTCCACTTGCGAGGGATAGACGTTGACCCCGCGGATGATGAGCATGTCGTCGCTGCGGCCGGTCACGCGCATCATCCGCCGGTGAGTGCGCCCGCACGCGCAAGGCTCCGCCGAGAGCCGCGTGATGTCGCGGGTCCGGTAGCGCACCATGGGCAGCGCCTCTTTGGTGAGCGTGGTGATCACGAGCTCGCCCGTCGCGCCCGCGGGCAGCACCTCCAGCGTCTCGGGATCGATGACCTCGCAGTAGAAATGGTCCTCCCAGAAATGCAGACCGTCCTGCGCCTGATAGCACTCGCTGGCGACCCCGGGGCCCATGACCTCGGACAGCCCGTAGGTGTCCATCGCCTTGATGCCGAATCTCGCCTCGATGTCGCGGCGCATCGCCTCGCTCCACGGCTCGGCGCCGAAGGCGCCATAGCTCAAGGGCAGCCGGCGCAGGTCGACGCCCATGCCATCGGCGACCTCGGCGATGTTGAGGGCGTAGGACGGCGTCGCCCCGATCATGCGCGCGCCAAAATCGCGCAGCAACGTCACCTGCCGCTCGGTGGCGCCGCCCGAGACCGGCACGGTCGTACAGCCGAGCCGCTCGGCGCCATAGTGGAATCCGAGCCCGCCGGTGAACAGCCCGTATCCGAAGGCGTTATGGAAAACGTCGCCGGGCTTGGCCCCCATGCAGGCAAGCGAGCGGGCCATCAGGTCTGACCACACATCGAGGTCCGCCCTGCTATAGCCGACGACCGTCGGCTTGCCGGTCGTGCCGGAGGAGGCGTGTAGTCGCAGCAATTGCTCGCGCGGCACGGCGAACATTCCGAAAGGATAGTTGTCGCGCAGATCGGATTTCAGCGTGAACGGAAAGCGCACGATATCGGCCAATGTCTCAAAATCGATCGGCTTCACTCCGGCGGCGTCGAATTTTTGGCGATAATGCGGCACGCTCCCATAGACGTGCGCCAGCGCTTTCTTCAATCGCGTCGTCTGCAGCGCAAGAAGCGCCTCGCGCGGCAAGGTCTCGGCGTCGGGATCGAACATGAATGTGTCGGAGTCACGAATAGCCGTCTGTGTGCTCATGGCTCGGTCTCCCCAACGACGCGGCTGTCAGCGACGTCCCCGCAGGCGTTCTGTTTGTGGCATCGACCATCCCGGCTTGACTGCTGGCCCGGCCACGCCGGCACCGCGCACGGGAGTGTGGGTCAACGCGAAACCCTGGTTGTAGCCGGCGCGCGCGACGAGGACGCCCTTCAGGGCCGCGCCCGCTCCGGCGATGCACAGCCCGGCAACCGCGAACAGAACGGGCCCTGCATTCGTGGCGAGGAAACCGACGGCGACCAGCACGACCGGCACGGCAAGACCGAACGTGAAGAACCATAGCCGCAGCCGATCGAGCACCTCCAGCGTGCGTTGCGGCGCGCCGTCGCTCTCAAGCCCATCGAGGTAGGACCGCCAGGCCCAGGTCCGCAGCGCGGCCAGGATGGTGGCGGCTGCCGCCGTCACCTCGGCGAGCGGGCGAAGCGACGGCAGCACCGCGGTCGCCACCAGGAACAAGCCGCCTCCCTCGGCCAGCCCGGTCGCCACGATGAGCGGAACGATCAGCGGCGTGCGCCAGGCCGGAATTCCCTTCGCCTCCCTCAGAATCATGGCCTGGCTGAACAGGAACAGCAGCGCGACGATCGTCGCCGCGATGACCAGCGCCGGAACCTCGAACCACGCCGCCAGCGCGCCCAGCGGGAACAAGGCGCCGGCGATCCAGGCTTCCCGCGTCATCCACGAGCGTTGCGGCTGCCGCAGAACGTAGAGAAAGCGCCAAGGCCGCCCGATCTTGAGCCACACCAGGAACAGTCCGAGCGCGACGATCGCCAGAGCGAGCCAGCCAAGCGCCAGCGCCGAGCTGTCTTGAGCGCTCGCGATGGCCACGAACGTGAACAGGCCGCTTCCCATTCCCCCGCAGATGAAATTGCCCGCCGCCTTCCAGTCCCAGTGCTGCTGGTGCCACGGTTCCACGCCCCTGGTGCGCAGGCGTCCCGCTTCGAGCGGCCGCGCGGCGGAGGGGCCGGGCGCCGGGCGCGCCGGGTCATTGGCCTTGCCGTAGAGATAGTAGAAGCCGGGCGCGGTCCCGACCTCCTCGTGCATGCGGAAGTGCTCCTGCTCGCGCAGGAGGCGGGAGACATTGCTGTTCGGGTCATCGATGTCGCCGAAATGGAGCGCGTCGGCGATGCAGGAATTGACGCAGACCGGCGTCGCGCGCGGGTCGAGGCCCGGGGGAAGGCCGTTGGCGAGGCCGAAGTCGACGCGATCGGCGCAGAACGTGCATTTCTGCGCGACGCCGACGCGCTCGGGGCTCTCGCGCTCGATCTCGTTTTGCATCGCCGCGGCATAGGCGAAGCGCGGGGCGTCGATCTTGAAGCGCGCCTGGTAGGGACAGGCGACGTCGCAATAGGCGCAGCCGATGCAAAGATCATAGTCGATGGTGACGATGCCATCGGGGCGCTGGCGCGTCGCCGTTGACGGGCACACATGCATGCAGGGCGGATCGGCGCAGTGCTGGCAGCCCACGGGCACGAAGGTGCGGCTGACCTCCGGGTAAGCGCCCGCTTCGATGTCGAGCACCTTGCGCCACTGCACCGCCGGCGAGGTCGCATTGGCGTGCCGGCACGCCGCGGTACAGGTCTGGCAGCCGACGCAGCGCTCGAGATCGGCGACCATCACCCAGCGGGTCATGCCGCATCTCCGAGCCTGGTCAGCTTGACCTTCACGAGGTCGGCCGCCGATCCCGTCGCGTCGGTGAGATCGAGCATCATCGGCACCAGCGCATTCATGCTGGGGGAGTCGAAATCCTTGGCGAATGGAGTGACCCAATGGTCGAACTGGCCGATGATCAGCAGCGTGTCCGGGCGTATGCCCTGCCTCAGCACGACGCGGCCCTTGGTGGCGTTGAGCGGCGAGCGCACCTCGACGCGGTCGCCGTCGGCGATGCCGAGCTTGGCGGCCGCATCCTCGTTCATCATCACGCTGCCGTGGCCGATGACGTTGTCGGCGAGTTCCTTGATGATCTGCAGGCTGACGTTGTTTCCCCACGAGTACTGCATGCTGCGCGAGGTCACGAGCCAGAACGGGTAGTCGGCAATGTCGACCTTGAAATGCGTCGCCAGCGCCTCTTCCCACAGCTTGCCGAGGTCGCGCCAATGCGGGAGCGCTTCGTATTCCTCGATCTGGCGATCCCACCAGTGAATGCCCTGCTCGTGCAGCCGCCGGCCGAGTTCCTTGCCGACCCGCAACAGCCGCTCCTGGTAGGGGTGCTCGAACCGCAATCCGAATTCGACCAGCTTTGGATAGAGGTACCACATCAGCCGCGGAAACGGCTTGACGCGGAACCCGTGCTCGCGGAACCAATCGAGGCCGTCACTGGCGGCGCCATCGGTGATCTCGGCGCTCGCGGCGCGGCAGGTCGCATCCCAGATCGTTTCGGTGTCATGCGGCGCGCTGACGTCGAGCGAGAAGTCGTAGTTCGCGCCCGCAAGCCTGACGCCATGGGCGCCGCGGTTGATGGCGTCATTATAGGCTTCGAGCACGCCGGCGCGGCGCGCGAACTCGGTTGAGATCCAGGTGAAGTCGCGCGCCTCGCCCTGGGGCGGCACCGCCGGATCGCGCAGCGCAAAACCCTGATGGTCCCAGAACTGCTCGATGAACTTGGTTCCGCCGATGCGCAGAAGTTGAAGGCCCTCGAGATCGGTGCAGTCCGGCAGCAGCACGTCGGCCATGTGGTTGGTCTCGTCGCGCGTGAACGCGAAGCACACCGTGAACGGGAATTTTGCGACCGCCTCTCCGATCCGCTTGGTATCCCAGAACGAGATCACCGGGTTGGTGCGGTAGACGATCCACACCTCGGGCGGGGTTGCGTGCGGGAAGTGCTCGAAATCCTCGCTCTGCTGCATCCAGGCGAGGTGCGTCGGCCCGAGCGCCTGGCTCCAGGCCGAGTTGGCGACCAGCGGCACCAGCGTGCGATGACCCGAGCGCGCCGGCGGGCGCGCCAGCCACGCCTCCTTGCTGGTCGGGTTCATGGGATAGTCCATGAAGCCGTCCGGCCCC